>CANQYH010000182.1 GCA_947628025.1 uncultured Lachnospiraceae bacterium
TCTCCCCACTCCGAGCGCCGTCCCCTTTCCCATGGTCTTCCGTTTGCACCCGCCCCGCTTCCTCATGCCGGCGTACGCCCTCTCTCAGCAGTTTTCCGGTCTGCTGCGCGGCCTCCTCCAGAATATGGGAGACCGCTTCGATCGCCTCGTCGTGGGCGCGGGGGATACAGGTTCCCGGCAAAATATCGTGGAACTGGTTAATCAGCAGTTCGTTGGTCAGGGGATCGATCCTCTCCGCGTCCGCCGCCTCTCCCCGCTCAACGGCGTCCCTGACGGTCAGATATTCCAGGTCCCGCAGGGCGAATTCCGCTTTCCGGTTATTCCGCTTGATCACATGCTGGTTGGTCAGGGTCCCCCGGTGAAGCTCCAGATACAGTTCTCCCCGGTAGGTGGACGGTTCCGTCAGACTACTCTCCAAGTCCCGCATAAAGCGGCTGACCGTCGTATGAGAGGTCCTCGGCATCCCCTCCAGGTCCTTAAGCCGCTCCGCAATCTCGATCATGCCGAATTCCGGACCGCCTCCTCCGTCGCCGAAGCCGTAAGAGATCAGCCGGCGGTTGGAAACGGCCCGTTCCTTAATGGTATTGCCGTCACCGCGGAGGATGTTTTCCGTAAGCGCCTCCGGGTCCGGCCACACATGGGTCCGGTTGAAATGAACCAGCACCCGCGAACCATCGATCCCTTTCCAGTAGAACGTATCGTAGGGGAAAGAATTCGTGTCGTTCCACGCGATCTTCGTCGTCAGGAAATACTTCACTCCGCAGCCCATCATGATCTGCGGCAGAGAAGCGCTGTAGCCGAACGTATCCGGCAGCCAGAACGAATCCGAAGTAAAGCCGAAATGCTCCCTGGTGAACTTCTGCCCCCACACAAACTGACGGATCATATATTCGCCGGATGGAATATTGCAGTCGCACTCGATCCACACGCCCCCGTTCGGCTCGTACCGGCCCTCCGCCACCCGCCGTTTGATATCCTCAAACAGGGCCGGGTACATCCGCCGGATGATGTCCGCATGGTACGCGGAACTCTGGATAAACGTATAATCCGGATACTGGTCCATCAGGTTCATCTGGTTGGCGTAGGTCCGGGCGCATTTCTTCTCCGTCTCTCCCCGGTGCCACAGCCAGGCGGTATCCATATGGGAATGGCCGATCAGCCCGGCATAGGGGGCCGACTGGGAATTCTTATCTTTCAGTACATCTTTCAGGATCCGGCCGGCGCAGGCCATCTGCTCCCGAAAGACTTCCGAATCCTCATTCTCGAAATCATAGGAAATAACATTGTGGACCGCAAGCAGCGCCCGCACGAAATCCGCGCGGCGGAAGCTGCTCGCCGGAAGCACCTTGACCATCTGGTTGGCGATCCGCAGGTCAAAATAGAATTCCGCCAGTTCCTCATCTTTCAGGCAGATGTCCGCCGGATGATAAACGATCTCGAACGTCTTCTGGCCCTCTTCCTTAAAAGGCTGGGTGCCTTTGATATAATGGTTGGCGTAGTACTCAAACGCAATCTCGACCCGCTTCTCTGCAGCCGCTTCTTTCACCAGCATATCGCAGTAATGGTTGCCGTGGCTGTGCTCGATGATCTTGGACGCGAAATTACCGTACGGCTTTCCGTCCACCCAGAGCATCCCCTCGTAACCCTCGATCCTCGGATAGATATACAGGCGCTTCCCGTCCAGTCCGTCCGGTACCGCATAACTCCCCTTAAACCAGCAGTAAATCCCCTCCCCGCGAAAGACCGTACCGTCCTCACAGGGCGCAAAGCATGTATCCTCCGGAACACTGTAATGGCTCCCGTCCGTCTGAAATGCCGACAGCCGCACCGAATCTACTGCCCGGAACAGCCCGGGCTCCAACATTTCCTCCAGGCGTTTCAGTTTCCCAAACATTCTCTCCAGCTGTTTTTCTGTATACATATCCCATCCTCCATATAGAATATCTCCGCGGACTCATGTTCTGTCCGTCCCATGCTCCTGCGTGCAGCTGACTACAACCACATACAAACGGTAATCTCTGCCGCTCTCATCCACTACCGTAATTGCCTCTTTTTACCATCAGGTCACGGCCGGATATTCATTATATCAGAAAAACAGCTAAAAATATAGAGAATCCCAACTTTTATCCGGAACTTTTTCTACAATCTGCAATTCCCATTTTCTTCCATTAATGACTAAGGCTCCAAAACGCATGAACGGATATCGCCCCCATCATCAGTGCCGCCAACAGCAAAGGGATCATCCCGTCCACGTAACTTGTAACCGTATCCAGATCGTAATACAGGATATAAGCTGCCAGATCGATCAACGCAAACAATACCGTCGCTGCCAGATAACTGCACGCCGTCCGAAACGAAAACGCCCCCGTCCCATAAAGCAGGTTGACCTCCGCCAATGTCAGGGCCGTCCAAGCCACAATCAAAATCAGTTCCGTTGTCACCGGCCTATTCATAAACCGCCCTGTTATGAGCGCTAAAAGTACATACGCCGCCGCCGAGACCGGAAGTATCCATCCGCCTGGGATGATGGTCTGCTCCAGCCGGGCAGCCTGGATACCCCCAATGATCTGAACCACCGCCGCCACACCAAAAATCAGAGCCGGGAACAGCAGCCACCCGGACCTCATCCCAGTCACCGGCCTGACCGGCTTAAAAGCCAGTATCCACCACAAAAGGTAGAACACACTGCAGACGATCAAACATAGATTCCCCATCAGTACCTGCCTGATCACTTTCTCCATCTTTCCAACGCCTCCGTTAACGTCAACTATTTCTAACAGTCTCATTCTGCCTGAGCAATGGCTGCATGATATTCATCGACTACATTTTGCAGCGAAATGCTCTTCAGACTATCAGTCAGATCATTTTGGACCGTCTGATAGGTCTTCCCCAACACACGGCCAATATTTCTTCCGACCGGGCAAAACGGGGACGGAGAAGCATGTATCCCCATCAACTTGCCGATGGCGTCCGGCTCCACCGCCTGGCAAATCTGATACAGCGAAATATCCTCCGGCGGGGCTTCCATTGTAGCGCCGCCTGTTCCGAATGGAATTGCGATAATCCCCTCTTTTTTCAGAGAACTTAATATATTGCGGATCGTCACCGGGTTGCATCCCGTTGACAGCGACAGCAATTCGCTGGTGACTTTTTTCTGCCGGCCATATTCATTAATAAAAACCAGACAATGGATAGCAATGGAACACTTCTTGCTGATCTGCATAGACATCGATCCTCCCGCTCCTATTTTACCAAAATTCCGCTCTGATGTAAATATTGACATTACACCATTTGGGCTATATAATAAAATAGATGTAATTCTAAATCTTACACCGCAGGAGGAATACATATATGAAATATGTTCAGATCATCTTCAGCCCCACGGGAGGAACAGAAAAGGTTTCAAACGCGATCGCCAAAAGCTGGCCGTCCGTCGATACCATCGATCTCTCTGTTCCGGGAAAAAATGATCCGATAATGGTTTTTCAGCCCGAAGACGTGGCGCTGATCGCAATGCCGTCGTTCGGAGGCCTTGCTCCGCAGATCGCTCTCGAACGGCTCGGCGAAATCAAAGGAAACGGCGCCAAATGTATCCTTGCGGCCGTATACGGGAACCGCGCCTATGAGGACACTCTGGTCCAGATGGAAGACGCCGCCGAGAAATGCGGATTTCGAATCATCGCCGCGATCTCAGCCATTGCGGAACACTCCATCATGCACCAATACGCCGCAGGGCGGCCTGACCGCGCGGACTGCGTCCAGCTTGCCGGTTTCGCGGAACAGATCAATAAAAAACTCCAAAGCGGCGATCTGAAAAAGCCGGCGCTTCCCGGGAACCGGCCCTACAAAAAAGCCGGCAGCGTCCCCCTTGTGCCGAAAGCCGGCCCCGCCTGCACAGAATGCGGCCTTTGCGCGAAGCAATGTCCCACGCAGGCGATCGATCCCACAAATCCCCGGACAACAGACGCCAAAAAGTGCATTTCCTGTATGCGCTGCGTCTCCATCTGTCCCGTAAACGCGCGCAAGGTCAACGCCGTCATGGTCTCCGCCGCCGCCCTGGCGATAAAGAAAGCATGTTCTGAACATAAAGAAAACGAGCTGTTTATTTGAGGCTGATTTCTCTCATAAACCAAAAAACTCCCCGCTGCAAATGTTGACAGCGAGGAGTTTTCTTTTTGTCTTTATCGCAATCCATAATATCATTAACTATGTATATAATCGACGACATCATGCAAAAAATTATAAACCCCCAACTATTTCTGACAAAAAGATCCTTTTTAAAAATATTGCCACTACAAGCCAATGGCACAAATATAAGAAAATTCTTTAAATAATGATGCACTCGCATTAATTTTAGCCATTTCATAAAGCACCTCGTATCAATTTTTAACGCATTGAAGTTGTTCGATTTGGGTATAGTAGTTTATTCTAATAGTAGGAAAATTCCTGCTGATTCTATATAGTCTTCATGACATCTATCATTAATTACTTCAGAAATAATCAAACAGGCCTTAATTGTCCATTTCATTATATCTCCTTATTCTACAGCCCATCGAAGATCCTCTATATTTGTGATATACGTCAATAAATCATTCTTAAAAACGCTCGATGTTCCCACCACAAAAATACTGGCGCCATACCCCCGGAGCTTTAATTCATTCTTTTCAGATATACTGCCATCTACTTCCAAAATAATATCTTTCTTGTTCTATCAACTATTCACTTTATCGCTTCTTTTATAATAGTTATGGTTTTCCAAACTCCTAATTTAATCTCTGTAGCAGCGCACCATGATAATTTTTTGACTTTTTCATTATCAAGTCTAGCTACCGTTGCTTTGCTATACCCCTTTAGTTCCTGCTTGCTGGGGATTTCATATATTACCTTTGTACCTGCAATATTTGCAGCAAGCCGTGCAAACTCTTTGAGGGTTATATCAGACTTATCATCCGTAATATTATATGCCTCTCCATTCGCACCCCTCAGCAAAACTGCTAAAAGTCCTGATACGGCATCAACGACATATGTATATGAATAATACTGATTTCCCTTACTCTTTAACACTATATTTTCGCCTGAGGCAGCTTTCAGAATGAATTGCGAAGACGCTTTAGTATCATTCGTCAACATAGTCGGTCCATAAACTCTTGACAGTCTCGGTATCACAATATCCAGTCCATACTGCTTTTTATATGCCTGGCAAAGAGTTTCTCCACATCGTTTGCTTTCCGGGTAACCAGCACGAAAGGTATTACAGTCAATATAACCGAGATAGCTTTCATCAAACTTTTCAACATCACCACGATTTTCACCATATATTTCCACGGAAGATGCAAACAAAAACCTTTTAGTATTATGTCCAACTGCAAATTTTAATAAATTGTTCGTACCAATAATATTAGTGGTAATCGTTCCAATCGGATCATTTGAGTACGCAACAGGGTGAGTATTACTTGCCAAATGAAGGACATAATCGACTTTGCCAAGATCATGCTCAACCACCTGATTTATATCTTGCGGTATAAATTTAAAGTAAGGAATATCGTAATAATATTCAAAGCGCGCCTTTGCCCTTTCAACATCGCGTCCGATGGCATAAACTTTGCAATTTAAATGCTCCTCTTTATTTTTATACATGATCACATCAATCAGGCAACTGCCTATCATTCCTGTTGCCCCTGAGATAAGCAGTGATTGACCAGTTAGTTTTTCCCATGGCAAATTCATATTGCACACTGTTTTAACATCGTCAAGATATAAGTTATTTTTATGGATTTTCAATTTTTCTTAAGCTCCTTATTCTTCTTTCAACCCCATCATACAAAGAAGCACTTCTATGTCAGCAATTCTTATAATTCCCTTTTAATATTTCTTCAACTTTCTTAGCAATAGATTCATCTAACTCAGGTCTGATTATCTGCGTTTCAAATCTAATCTTTGGCGTTAGTAAACTATTTTCTGGTAAGGATATATCAAGCAGACATGGCTCATTGTCTGTAATCCATGACGAATATCTATCAAGTTCTTCATACGAAGCCAACCATGCGGCTTTAATACCATATGCTTCTGATATTCTACTAAAGTCAGGGACTGTATACCCGCTAGTGATCGTGGTATTAGCAAATCGGTCATTTAACTCAAGATGCTGCGTCTCGCTGATCTTCCCGAGAACCCGATTGTTGAGAATAAATATCTTGATTGGAAGTTTCTCCCTTTTTACTGTCTCCAGCTCCTGGATATTCATCTGGAATCCACCATCACCGGTAATGCAGTATGACACTTTATTACCCCTCGAAATACAGGACCCAATTGCATAAGGCAGGCCGCATCCCATCGTACCATACCCCCCACTGATATGGATCCGCCCCTTATGACCTTTAAGTACCAGGGACTGTGCGCACCAGCACTGGTTCATTCCCACATCCACAGATACGACCGGATCAACAGGGAGTAGGGAAGCGATTTTCTCAACTGCCCGGTTCCCAGGCTGGAT
>CANQYH010000183.1 GCA_947628025.1 uncultured Lachnospiraceae bacterium
GGCTTTATCAACGCCAACCGTCCCGGCATCTTTATCCCGAAAGTGGAACACTGGATGCACATCAGGAAAGGCGAGGTCATTGGCGAGATCTTAAATCCCCTGGAGGGAAAAGTGGAGGAAACGCTTTACGCGCCGTTTGACGGCATGGTCTTCACGCTGCGGGAGTATCCGATCGTCAACAGCGGTTCGCTGATCGCCAGAGTGCTGGGAGGTGAATTCTGATGAGAAAAGAACTGATCTTCCGTATGGAGAATACATACCGGGATGCCCTGAATATCTACGGCTACCATTTCGGCATCGGAGAGAAATCTACCTGCATCGTGGGCGCGCTGCGCGGAAATGAAGTCCAGCAGATGTACATCTGCTGCCAGCTGGTGCGGGCTTTGCGGGATCTGGAAAAGCACGGCAATCTGGTCGCCAACAACGAGATCCTGGTGATCCCGTCGGTGAACCATTCCGCGATGAACATCGGCAAGCGGTTCTGGCCCGTAGACAATACGGACATCAACCGGATGTTTCCCGGCTACGACCAGGGCGAGACGACCCAGCGGATCGCCGCCGGGCTGTTCGATGTGGTGCAGCAGTATAACTACGGCATCCAGTTCGCCAGCTTCTACATGCGCGGCAATTTCGTGCCCCATGTGCGGATGATGGAGACCGGCTATGAGAACGCCAGCCTGGCCAACCTGTTCGGCCTGCCCTACGTGGTGCTGCGAAAGCCCCGGCCGGTAGACACGCTGACGCTGAATTACAACTGGCAGATCTGGAATACCAACGCGTTTTCCGTTTATACCAACGCGACGGATCAGATCGACGAGGCATCGGCCCGCCAGGCGGTGGCGGCGGTGCTGCGCTTCCTGACCCGCATGGGTGTGATCCGCTACAACAGCCACGCAGGCTTCATCGCCACCACGATCCACGAGGAGGAGCTGATGAACGTGCGCAGCAACGAGTCCGGGATCTTCCGCCGCAAGGTAGAGCCGGGCGAGGAGATCCATATGGGCGAGATCATGGCGGAGATCATCGACCCCTGCGAAGGGGAAATTTTAAGCAGTATCGCGGCGCCGACGGACGGGATCGTCTTCTTCGCCCACTCGCAGCCGCTGGTGATGGAGAACGCGGTGCTGTTTCGGATCATACGGAGGCTGCACGAGTAATGTTATGTGCCGCGAAGCGATGTAGTCACGCTTTAAGTGTCAATTATTCTGCTGGCGTTTTCTGCGCTTATGCAAAGAGAATGTTTGATGGATTTTTGTATCTGAAAAGTCTATCTGGCTATGGAAGATTAAATTGACTGTTTGACAGATTAAGGAGATAAACAGAAATGGATACAAAAGAATATATGATCATTATTAAAGGCGTGATCAAGACTCAGGAAGTAAAGGCAGTGAGGTTCGATATTGCGGCGCAAAAAGCATTTGTTGAATATAATAATGGAAAAGAGTATGCGTATGCGTTTTCGAATGTGGAAAAATTAACGTCGCCCTACAAATTGAATCCCTGCATGTATCAGATAAAGATAAAATCTAAGCTTTTGTCTCATGTTCAGGCTATTTACGTATTTTATGCTAGTCTTGGTGAATATTGGCATATATGTTTTGAAAATGGAGATGAAAGGGATTATCTTAGAAGTGATCTGGAGATCGTTGAGTCATGTCTTCTGCAGGAACGGTCAAAAGATACTTTTGAATACATTAAACAGATTGCAGAATTAAACGAATTAAAAAATGAGATAACGGGAGAAAAATTGCTGGCCGGCAAATTTAGAAAAATATCGTTTTTAGAAAAGGATGTGGCTTTGTCAGCGTACTTAAATCCCTCAGAGATACATAATAAGGATGAAGAAAAGAAAGTTTTTCCTATCTTCCCATTTGGCTGTAATAATAGCCAGTACAATGCGGTCGTAAATGCAATGAAAAATCAAATCAGCGTCATTCAAGGCCCGCCGGGTACTGGAAAAACGCAGACGATTTTGAATATTATTGCGAATATTTTAATGGAGGGAAAAACCGTACAGGTCGTTTCGAATAATAATTCAGCTACGGAAAACGTGTATGAAAAGCTATCATCGCCCAGATATAATTTAGGCTTTTTAGTAGCGATGCTGGGAAATGCGGAAAATAAACAAACATTTATAGAAACACAAACAGAAACGTACCCGGATCTTTCAGCATGGAAGTTAAATGAAAGTCAGAAAATAAGTGCTGAGATGATGCATGGGAAGTCAATGCAGCTGAAACAAATATTTGATAAGCAAGAGGAATTGTCGAAACTAAGGCAGGAGAAAAAGCAGGTAAGCACGGAATTTCAGTACTTTAATACGTATGCTGATAGTAAAAAAACTAATTTTTCACATATAGAGTCAAATAAAAAAATCACTTCAGAACAATGGCTTATGCTGATGCAGGAATACCAGATGCTTATAGAATATGGCAATAAAAACCGTTTTTGGATTAATTTCAAGAGTTTTGTGCGGTATGGGATAATTGACAAGGATTTTTATAAGCAAGAGTTGGATCAACTTATTTTTAGGCTTCAGTATATGTATTATCAGACGAAAGAACAGGAGTTAGCAAAAAAGATAGCGGAAACGGAACAATATTTAAAGGGAACAAATAATAGTTTGCTGGATGAATGTTGTTCTCAGTTTATGATGATCCTGAAAGATAAAATTGCTACACTGTATAGCGGAAGGACTATTCGTCCTCAGTTTAAAATAGAGGATTTGTGGAAGAATCCTGAGAGGATTCTAAATGAATATCCAATTATTTTGAGTACAACTTTTTCTTCAAGAAATAATTTTAATTCGCAGGTGAAATTTGATTATTTGATTATGGATGAAGCGTCACAGGTTGATATTGCAACAGGAGCTTTGGCGCTGTCGTGTGCGAGAAATGTGATTATCGTAGGAGATACAAAACAGTTACCAAATGTTGTGACAGAAGAGGTACGGAAAAAAGCAGCGGAAATATTCAATAAATTTACTCTTAATGAGGGATATCAGTTTACAAAAAGTTTTTTGCAGTCAATACTGGATGTTATTCCAAACGTGCCACAGACGATGTTACGTGAGCATTATCGATGTCATCCCAAAATAATCAATTTTTGTAATCAGAAATTTTATAAGGGCGAATTGATTATAATGACAGAGGATAAAGGGGAAGCAGATGTTTTGACGGTGGTAAAAACTGTTCCGGGAAACCATGCACGCGATCATTATAGCCAGCGTCAGATCGACATAATAAAAAATGAAATAATACCCGAGTATGCGCTGGATATAAAAGAAACAGGTATCATTGCTCCATACAAAAATCAAGTGGAAGCCTTAAAAAATGAATTGGGAGATTTAGAAATTGCAACGGTACATAAATTTCAGGGAAAAGAGAAAGATACGATTATTTTATCGACGGTAGACGATGAAATTTCGGATTTTGCAGATGATCCTTATCTGATTAACGTAGCGGTTTCAAGAGCAAAGAAAAGATTGATTCTTGTGGTAACTGGAAATGAGCAGGAGCAGGAACGAAATATTACAGATTTGATAGCGTATATTCAATATAATAATTTTGAAGTCGTTACAAGTAAAACGTATTCCATATTTGATTATCTGTATAAACAAAATGAAGAAATACGGAAAGCTTTTTTGCAAAAAAAGAAAAGAATATCGGAATATGATTCTGAAAATTTAATGAATGCATTGATTGAAGATATTTTATCTTTCGATCAATACAGTTATTTGGATGTAGTATGTCATTTCCCCATGAATATGCTTGTCAAGGATTTAGAACTATTAAATGAGCGGGAACGAAGCTTTGCATTGAATCCGGCCACACATGTCGATTTTCTTGTATATAATCGCATTAGCAAAAAACCGGTTTTAGCGGTTGAAGTGGACGGTTATGATTTCCATAAAACAAATTCTGTTCAAGCGTCACGAGATGTGCTTAAAGATCATATATTGGAATTGTGCGGAATCTCATTGCTTCGTCTTAAAACGAACGGCAGCGGAGAAAGAGAAAAGATCCAGAATAAATTGAACGAGATTTTAGCATAGTGAAAATGAGATAGTCAGTTTTTTCTCTGTCTTTTGCGGTACTCGGTCGGCGTACAGCGGACGGCTTCGGAAAACCGGCGGTTAAAAAGACTGACCTGCGCAAAGCCGCACCGCTGGGCGACCTCAGTCACACTCAGATCCGTTTGCTCCAGCAGTTCCATGCTTCGATGGATACGGAAACCGGTCAGATAAGCATAGGGAGAGGTGTTGGTACAGTTTTTAAATACGCGGGAAAAATATTCCCGGCTCATAAAAACGGCCGACGCCATATCCTCCAGACGCAGAGGTTCATTGTAATGATCGTGGATAAAGTCCATCGCCTGCCGTACCCGTTCCCGATGGATGGGATCGATTCGGCTGCGTCCGTCACATGTGGAGGCGTGGGAGAAGCAGATCTGCCAGATTTTCAGAATATCTGACCGGATCGTAAGTTCAGGGCAGACTGCGCAGCTGCGGATCGGAAGTTCGCAGCTGCCTGGGACATCGCAGCGCGTGTGGTCGTACTGAGACAGGATCTCCAGCAAAAGTTCCAGAACCTCCGACTGCCAGGACTTCTCGCGGCGGAATACCGTGTTTATGACTGCATCGCCGGAGATGACCGGCCGAATATATTTTTCATATATATCGCTTCCCGAGTCGCCGATCAGAAACCGTGAGAAAACCGCGGCGAAAAAGACTGTGTCCTGCGCAGACGACAGGCGGCGTGCGGCGTGGACCGCGTTCGCGGGCACAAAGGCGGCCTCGCCCGCCTGAAGCGGGTATTCGTTTCCGTCAATAAGGAATACACATTCGCCCTGGGAGAGATAGAAAAATTCAAATTCCGGATGGCAGTGATAATAGAGCAGCTGGTACCGGACATGTTCGCCGGCGGATGGATGGGAGGGAACTACGGTTTTATGCAGACCGATCGGAAAAAACCGGCTTCCGTGGCTGACTTGCTCGTAGCAAAGGGATGTTTGGCATTTCATAACCGGACCTCCGTGTGTTTTCTGTGCTGTCTATATTAAATAACATTTTAGAATTCGTGTCAAGAAAAAGCATGTTTCAAGCAGTTTTTGAATGGATAAAGTCAATAAACCGTTTTTTCAGGTCAATATTGTGCAAGCATAGCCTGCGGGTATCTGTTATTATATAAGCGGAGTGGCTGTCAAATGGGCGATGTTTTGCAGTTTTCCAATTATTGAGATCAGGAGGCGGATCATGATAAAGACAAAAGAAAACGGTCTGTGGTTCCAGACCCGCGACGAAAATGTGTGGATCGTTCCCTACGGCGCAGACTGCGTCCGGGTCAGGGCTTCCCGCAGCACCAGATTCTCCGATGAGAATTGGACGCTGAACGAGCCGGAGCCCTGCGAGGCGGAGGTCACCCTCGACGGGAACCGGGGCGTGCTCCGAAACGGCCGGCTCACGGTGGTCCTTTCCAAATTGTGGATGGGATGCCGGATCGAATTTCAGCGCGGCGGGGAGACGGTGCTTTCCACCCGTGAGGAAGCGGACCCCGTCACGCGCTACACCCATATCGCCGGGGAGAATTACCGGATCCGCGTGAATTTCGACGCGCGGGACGAGCATATCTATGGCCTTGGGCAGGAGCAGCAGAGTTTCTTTGACCGTAAAGGCTGTACCTACGACCTGGCAAACTGGAACACCAAATCCACGCTGCCGGTCGTCTATTCTTCGCTCGGCTACGGCTTTTTATGGAACAATCCCTCGCCCGGACGGGTCGAATTCGGCCTTAATCACACGGTCTGGACGGCGGACTGCTGCCGGCAGGCAGATTACCTGGTGTTTGTGGGGGATACCCCGGCGCAGGTCCTGAATACATATTGCAAATTAACGGGATTTGCTCCGAAGATGCCTGTATGGGCGGCCGGTTTCTGGCAGTCGAAATGCCGCTATGAATCGCAGGAGGAGCTTTTGGAAGTGGCGAGAGAGTACCATAAAAGAGGGATCCCCGTCGATGCGATCGTGATCGACTACTTCCATTGGACCGAGCAGGGCAACTGCGACTTCGACCCGAAATACTGGCCCGATCCGGAGGGCATGATCCGGGAACTGAAAGAAATGGGGATGCGGCCGGTGGTATCTTACTGGCCGACGATCAACCCGCAGAGCCGGAACTGGCAGGAGATGAACGAGCGCAATCTCCTGATCCGCACCGAAAATGGGCAGTACGGCACCTTCGATTTCTGGGGTCAGCAGACCTATGTGGATATGACCAATCCCGAGGCCCGGGAGTATGTCTGGGAGCAGATCAAAAAGACCTATCTCCAATACGGCATCCGCACGTTCTGGCTGGATGAGGCGGAGCCGGAGATACACCCGCAGCAGTGGAGCAACTTAAAGACCCACGCCGGCAATATGGCGGAGACCGGTCTTTTGTACCCGTATTATTA
>CANQYH010000184.1 GCA_947628025.1 uncultured Lachnospiraceae bacterium
GGTAATACGAAAGCTGTATGTGAGTGAAGCTATAGGCCGTACCCAATGCAGTTGCTTATCCGCAAAAAATTTATGGGGAGGTGCTGCATGATGAAAATAGTTGCGATGGTTCCGATCAAACTGAACAGCGAGCGGGTAAAGGAAAAGAACCTGCGTCCGTTTTGCGATGGGAAACCGCTGATCCGGTTTATCCTTGAGACCCTTGTACAGTGCAGGAAGATCGATGAAGTGTATGTATACTGTAGCAGTGACCGGATCAGGGATTATCTTATAGACGGAGTGAAATATTTGAGACGTCCTGCTTTTCTGGACCTGAATACTTCCAACTGCAATGACATCATCCGTGAGTTCATAAAAGAGGTGGATGCTGATTATTATGTTGTCTCCCATGCAACAGCCCCATTTACAAGGCCTGAGAGCATTAACAGATGTATTGAAAGTGTTATTAGTTCAGATATGTATGATTCTTCCTTCACTGTAGAGAAGATACAGACCTTTATGTGGAAGGATGGAAAACCGATGAATTTTAACCCGGACCATTTCCCGAGAACCCAGGATCTGTCGCCTATTTATATGGAGACATCCGGAGCTTTTGTTTTTTCAAAGGATGTGTTTAAAAAATATCATCGCCGGGTCGGTGTTTCGCCGTGTCTGGTTGAAGTGGATCCAATGGAAAGCTGCGACATAGATACGGAGTACGATATGGCAGTCGCTCAGTCGCTGTACAAGTATAAGATAAAGGGGGAAATTAACGGATGAGTATCCAGATCGCAGACTGTTCCCTGCGGGACGGAGGCTATGTCGGGAACAAGAACTTCCCGAAAGAGTTTATTGACGGGGTGATGGACGGCCTGGTACATGCGGGCATCGACTTGATCGAGACAGGCTTCCTGCAGGATAAGGTCACCGGGGAAAGTCTCGTATATGGAAATTCCGTAGATGTGCGGCGGAACATACCAGTGAAAAAGGGGACAAGTGAATTTGTTGGCTTCTGTGACAACAGCCGCTATTCCATTGAAAACTTGGATGATTGTGATGGACGGGCATTCACCACCATAAAGATATCATTTGCAAAGCATGAGTGGGAGGATGCCCTTAAATTCTGCGCTCAGGCGAAAGAAAAGGGCTATAAGGTCTTTATCCAGCCGATGGACGCCGTGGGCTATACCATGCAGGAGCGGGCGCAGATGCTTGCTGAGGTCAATCAGATCATACCGGATGCGTTCGCAATCGTGGACACGTTCGGCGCTATGCACCTGGATGACCTGGAGAGGATATTTGTGGAGATCGATTCCATACTGGACAGGCGGATTAAGGTTGCCCTCCATACCCATAACAACCTCTGTATTGCAAATGCCCTGGCGGAACGGCTCATAGCGCTGTGTGTGGAGGCTGACAGGAGCGTGGTGGTGGACGGTTCCCTGATGGGCATGGCCCGCGGGGCGGGTAACGCCTGTACGGAAGCCATCGCGTCCTATATCAACAGCCGGTATGGCGGGAAGTATGATATCGCGGCGCTGATCGGGACCATTGAGAAATACATCGTACCTGTGAAAGAGCAGTGCAGTTGGGGATACGACGCGCCGATGTTTATCTGCGGCATGGAAGGTGCGCATGTTGACAACATCAGCTACCTGGCGAAGAACACGGATCTCAGCTACACGGATATGTACCGTGTCATCGACAGGCTGACCCCGGCGCAGCGGAAACGCTATGGGGCAGGCTATTCCAAGACCGATTTCTCGATACTTCAAAATGCGGTTTCCGGCTATGAAAAGGGGGATGGAAAGGAATGAACTGTTCGGAATACCTGGCGGATTTCCTGGTCAAGCAGGGCGTGACAGATGTGTTCGGCTATGCCGGGGGCTATATCGTTCCATTTATGGATGCCCTAAATGACCGGAAGGAGATCCGGGTCCATGTCTGCTACCATGAGCAGGGCTGCGCGTTTGCAGCCAATGGCTATGCCCGGACAAGTGGGAAGATCGGTGTCTATTTTACCACATCCGGGCCAGGTGCGGTGAACGCCCTTGGCGGGCTGGCGGACGCCTGGTTTGACGGGATCCCCCTTATGGGGATTTGCGGGAATATCCCGACGGCGGAGCAGAAAGGCTATTCCGGGATACGGCAGAACGGTTTCCAGGAGATGGACATCGTCTCCATGACCAGGACGATCACGAAGTATTCCGTTACACCGAACCGCGCGTCCGAGTTCCCGGAGATCGTTTCAAGGGCTTACAATATCGCCATGACAGGAAGGAAAGGGGGCGTGGTCATTGATTTTCCGTTCGACATCCAGAAGGCCGGTATTAATAGCCGGTAACGGAGTGAGGCAGGCCGGCGCTGCGGAGCTTCTGCAGGAGTTTGCAGCAAAAACAGACATACCGGTGCTTACGACGATGAATGCAGTCGACCTTATGCAGGATGACCGCAAACTGGGGTTCATCGGGGTATACGGGAACCGGATCGCGAATATGGTCATGTCCGAGGCCGACCTTGTGATCGCCGTGGGGGCCCGCCTGGGGCTGCGGCAGATCGGCAATATCCGTGAGTATTTCGCGCCGAAGGCCTGTTTGATCCGTGCTGATATCGACCAGTATGAACTGAGCCGGTCGGTAAAACCGGATGAGGAAAAACATCTGACAGATGCAAAGGAATTCCTGGAGGATCTACTTGCTGAGCCGGTTCCAAAGTATACGGACTGGAAGGAACGGTGCTTCCGGGCCAGGGATATGCTTTCCGCATATGACAGGACGGAGGGCAACCTCTGCATCGAGAAAATTTCATCGATGCTGCCGCCCGACCCGGTCGTGGCGGTGGACGTGGGGCAGAACCAGTGCTGGTCTGCCCAGTCTTTTACTTTGAAGGGGACGAAGGGGCGCCTGCTGATCGGGGGCGGGTACGGCTCCATGGGATGTGCCCTGCCGTATGCCATCGGTGCCTCCATAGCCACTGGCGGCGGGACTGTATATTGTGTCACGGGCGACGGCGGGCTGCAGATGAACATCCAGGAGCTGCAGACCGTGGCGAGGGAAAAGCTGCCGGTCAAGATCCTGGTGGTGAATAACCATGCGCTTGGGAAGATCAGTGAGATTCAGGCTGGGTCGTACGGCGGAAGGTATGCCCAGACCACGGGGGACAGCGGCTACACGGTCCCGGATTTTGCG
Source organism: uncultured Lachnospiraceae bacterium (assembly GCA_947628025.1). Lineage (GTDB taxonomy): Bacteria > Bacillota > Clostridia > Lachnospirales > Lachnospiraceae > UBA3402. The sequence goes on from CANQYH010000184.1 coordinate 3,168, forward strand.
AAAGTCGCGGAGGCGTACGGGATCCGGGCAGGCTCTGCAGCGTCATATGAGGAACTTGACGGTTATGCCGGCTGGTTGTCGGATGAAGGCCCTGCCCTGGTTGACATCGCCATAGCGGAAGACAGCAGGCTGATCCCGAAGGTGAACTGGAATTCGAAAGAGATACGGCCGCTGCTTCCGGAGAAACTGGAGGAAACAGTCAGAATGGTCCTCAGCGGGAAAGTGCCTGTTGAAGCAGAACGAAAGGAGAATGGAAATATGGACAAGAAGCTGATCCGGGGGGGGTACCGCGGAAGAATAGCGGTACTGCATGAGCGTACATACGGGAAGGCGGTGGCCGCATGAAAACTGCCGCATTTATCCCGATCAAGGCGAATTCGGAACGGGTTCCCGGGAAGAACTTCCGGGTCCTGAATGGAAAGAAGCTATATGAGTATATTTGTGAGCATGTGAAAGAAGCCGATGTATTCGACGATGTCTATATCGACACGAACAGTGCAGAGATATCCGGTTACGCGAAAGAAAACGGGTTCAGGGTGATCGAGAGGAAACCGGAACTGGCCAGGAACACGGCAAATGGGAATGACCTGCTGGTCTACCATTACGAGCAGTATCCGGAATACGATTATTATTTCCAGCTGTTTGCCACAGCCCCCTATCTGCAGCCGGATTCCATCCGGAAGTGTTATGAGGTTCTGCTGTCCAGCGAGGAGTATGATTCCTGTTTCACGGCGCTTGAAAACCACGGGTTCTACTGGCTGGACAGGAACCCTGTTAATTACAGACCGGGGATCCTGCCGAGGAGCCAGGACATGGCGGCAGTGGTGGAGGAGACGACGGGGCTGTACGGGATCAGCCAGGAATCGCTGGGGAAGTACCGGTGCCGGATCGGCCGGTCGCCGTATATCCACTTCGTGAATAAGTTCGAGGCAGTGGACATCAACACGGAGGAGGACCTTCTGATCGCGGAATATATCGGGAAACAGTACTGGAAGTTATAGGTTATATTCAGCGGAGCGAGAGGTATGGGGAGAAACGATATCCGTTTCCTGGTCATGGATGTTGACGGGACACTGACGGACGGTAAGATCTATATGGGCAATGACGGGGAGCTGTTCAAGGCGTTCGATGTCAAGGATGGGTATGGGATCAAGGAGATCCTGCCGGAGATAGGCATCATACCTGTGATCATTACGGCCAGGAAGAGCAGGATCTTGGAACACAGATGTGGGGAACTGGACATCACTGAGCTGCATCAGGGGGAGAGGGAGAAACTTAAGTGCCTGGAGAGGGTGTTGGAGGAATGGTCAGCAAAGGATGGAAAGCAGTATACGCTGCAGAATGTGGCGTACATCGGGGATGATATCCTTGACCTTAAGTGTATGGAGCCGGTAAAGGAGCAGGGCGGGCTTACGGCCTGCCCTGCGGATGCGGTAAGGCAGGTGAAAGGAGCGGTTGACTATATCTGTGAGGCTGTTGGTGGGAATGGAGCGGTAAGGGAATTTATTGAATATCTGTTCGGCAGACTGCAGACAGATGATATATGATGTTATATTCTGGCATTATAGTGACAAGAATAGTGGACTTAGTATATCGTAAATAACTTACGAAAGTATATTGAAAATTCACGTAGAGCAAACGAATGCATTAATAGGTGTCTTATAACATGTTTGAAGGATAGAATCATATGTTATTTACATAAGACAAAGAAAGGGCGGTTGTTATGGATAAAGAAGATAGAAATAAGGAGTATTACCATGAATATATGCAAGAATTGAAAAAATCCCTGGAAAGGTCAGAATACTACAGAGTCAAGGAAGACAGATACCATAAGGCATCACTTGAAAATGCTCAGAAATATTTACTTGAGGTGAAGTAAAATGTCAAATACGAAAGAAACCTGTCGGAAGATTGCGATAAGAATTGCAGACTGGTTTAACAGGCATTGGATATGTAAGACAATAATCTTGTTCTTGCCGGCAGTTTATATGCCAATCGCTGTTGAAAAGGCTGGCGTTCAGATAGGTTTAACGGATGACAGTGGTGTAATGACTTCGCGTGGCTGGATATTGACAGTGATAATATATATGTTGGCTCTTATGGTAGATATATTGTCGAGTTATAAAGCCAAAAGAGATAAAAAGCGTGATATTGAGCGTGACTTGGGGCACAAAAAAAGAAATACAAGAATATCAGGATGTAATTCGAAGATATAAGAATACCTTGAATGTTCATGTTATACTCATGAACGCAATCGGAAATGTCTGCGATTTAAAACTGACAACGATTGGAAATTATATTAGTGACTCGATTGCGGGACGGACTTTTCGCAAGCTGTTCAATGAGACAGTTGATCCGCAGAGACAGCTATGTGAGATCGCCAAAGAAATCAAGCACTGTCTCAGCGAAATAACTCCTCCGCAACTCAGCAATATTTCAGTTTCGATGGCCTATGAGTTCCCTGGAATCAATCATAGGGTGGATTGGATTGATCCTCAGGAAGTAAATCAGTGTATGCAGTTGCGACAGCTGAAGAGGAATGACAAGACTGTTTTTTATCAGGTGTACAAGGGTTTTCACGACTTTTTGTTTTATAATGACAAGGCATCCGCTGCTGCAGAAGGAAAGTATGTCTTCGATAATAAAGATGAGAGAAATCATAGAATCGGATCAATTATATGTGATGAGATATCTATTATTGAAAAAGACGAGAAAATAGCGAGAATCATTTTGACTATATCTACTTATGGCTATCGATTCACAGATAGTGAGGACGAATCTGTCTTAAGTAATATGTCCCAGATAATACAAGAAGTGCTGCTTCAACAATTTGAAAAAAGGATAAGGATTGAATTAGCTCTTATGTATGTGAAAAAGCGTTACAATGCAGACAATTGATTAAAAAGGACTGAGTTATAGTGAATATAAATGAAAAACAGGGATATTCAAAGGAAGACTGGATTAATTTCTTGGATGAGGCGTCCTCGAGAATAGAGAATAACCACTTTTATAAAGACTACGGGAAATATTTGCGCGATTCCGTTCATAAGTTTGCAATAGTATATAGAGATGATCTTGAAAGATCGTTGGGAGAATACAAGGAAGCTGTATCTCCTCGCTTTGCTGCGGATCATTATTGTGATGTGACGAGTTATAATGTATTGGAGCAATATATTACTAATTGCAAAATAATGGTATTGACAGCAAATCCTGTTGAAAAAGCAATCTTTCATTACAAAATGTGCGAGGAATCAAATAACCATATATGGAGGTT
>CANQYH010000185.1 GCA_947628025.1 uncultured Lachnospiraceae bacterium
GAGAATCGAGCGGCTGCTCTTTGGGGACCTGGCTCCAAGCGAATGATTCTTGACGTGAGGACTTTGCGATTGCCCTACGATCCTGTTGGTTTCCGATAAAACTACTTGATTTTTTCCGGAGGCTGTGATACACTGATTTTCGCTGGGGGATGCTTCGTGCGGCGGAGCACTCCGGTGAAAACCGCAGGACGCCTGCGGATGGGATGCGGACGGCATCCTATGGAGCAGGAGCGTTCGGGCGGGACTGTGGATGGGTTCCCGAGTGGCCAAAGGGGGCAGACTGTAAATCTGTTAGCAGTGCTTTCGGTGGTTCGAATCCACCTCCATCCATGAGGCGCAGCTTCGGCGGACGCGGCCGTTACGGTATGACGAGACTGTACGGCTGCGGGACGTGTGTTTCGCGGGACGCGGACATACGGGCGGGCCGGAGAGCGCCGGATCAACCGCGGGTATGGTGGAATAGGCAGACACAAGAGACTTAAAATCTCTCGGGGGCGACTCCGTGCCGGTTCGAGTCCGGCTACCCGCACGAGACGAATGAGATCCGAACCTGTTTCCAGTGGGAGATGGGTTCGGATCATTGTTTTTCTTCGACCGGTACGAAACCGCCTGCTTCCCCCTCAACTCTTTCTGGACATTCTTCCCGTATTCTGCTATAATATTTAAGAAAAATCACGTATTTATCTGAATAAATCACAGGAACCAGTTATCGGCAGAAGGAGGGGCCGCGCCCATGACTCGTAATGCAGCACAGGGGAAACCTGCCCAGAAAGATAAAAGCCTGACGGCTACAGGCATTGTGATCGCTGTGATCGCTATACTTTTGCTCTCCGCGTTTTTCAGGATCAATACGGTACTCCGCCAGCGCGCTTTAAGCCGGCTGGAAGAGGGCGCCAACACCGCGATCGAGGAGATCACGACCAAGATTGAGCGCGACAGCCGTATTCTGAACGCGACGGCCAACATCATCTCGCAGGCAGACAATTTTGACATCGAGGCCACGCTGGAGATCATGGAGAGCGTAAATCCGCTGCTCGAAACGATGAATGTGCGCGTGCTGCTGCCGGACGACCGCATCCTGGCCTCTGACGGCATGATCTTCACGGCGGCGGAGATCGGCAATATCTCGTTCGCGAAAGAGGCCCCGCTCGGCGAACATATCTCGAACCGCACGTACAATCTCCTGACCGGCCAGCCGATCCTGCGGCATTTTGTGCCGATCGTTCAGGATGGGGAGACCGCCGCCCTGCTTTACGGCGTCACCGATCTGGATACCCTGCCCGACCTCCTCAATGCGGAGAATATCTACAATGGAAACGCGTTCGTCTACATCATCGACGCGAGATCCGGGGATTTCCTCGTGGATACCTGGCACGACACGCTCGGGAATATCGCCGATTTTTCCTCCGCCCAATCTGCCCGCAGGACCAAGGGCGAGAAGAGCTGGGATGAATACACGGAAGACCTGGTCAACATGAATTCCGGCTACGTCGTTTACAGCACGCCGAACACCAATGGCTGGGAGTACATGTACTACGCCCCCATCGGGGTCAACAAATGGTCGATCGCAATCGATGTGCCGGAGAGGGAAGCTTTCTCCAACGTGTTTGCGGTCCGAAACGTCTGCGTCATTCTCGGGTTTTTGATGGCTGTCACGGTCATCCTGTACTACCTGTGGATGCGGCGCAACGCGAAGCAGATCATGGAACAGGCGGTCGAACACGCGGTTCTTACTGAGAAACTGCAGAAAGCCGAGGCGGCCGACCGGGCCAAGAGTACGTTCCTCTCCAATATGTCCCACGATATCCGGACGCCCATGAACGCCATCATCGGCTTCACAACGCTGGCCCAGGCCAATCTGGACAACCCGGAGCGGATCCAGGAATATCTGAGGAAGATCCTCTCTTCCAGCAACCATATGCTCTCCCTGATCAACGACGTCCTGGATATGAGCCGCATCGAATCCGGCAAGCTGAATATCGAGGAAAAGGAATGTTCCATCTCGGATATTTTCCGGGATATGCGGAATATCATACAGACGCAGATGCAGTCCAAGCAGCTGAATTTCTATATGGACACGGTGGACGTCATCGACGAGAACATTTACTGCGACAAGCTGCATGTGAACCAGGTGCTGTTAAACCTGCTCTCCAACGCCATCAAGTTCACCCCCGCGGGCGGCACCGTGGCGCTGACGATCCGGCAGAAGCCGCGCGCGCCCAAAGGCTACGGTTCTTATGAGATCCGGGTCAAGGACACCGGCATCGGCATGAGCCCTGAATTTACGAAACATGTTTTCGAGCCCTTTGAGCGGGAGCGCAACACCACCGCCAGCGGCATCCAGGGCACGGGGCTCGGCATGGCTATCACCAAAAATATCGTCGATACGATGGGAGGCACGATCGAGCTACACTCCGAACAGGGCAAAGGCACGGAATTTATCATCAATCTCGACTTCCGCCTCTGCACGGAACCGCAGAAAGTGGAGATTGTTCAGGAACTTCAGGGCCTGCGCGCCCTCGTCGTGGACGACAGCTTTTCCACCTGCGACAGCGTCACCAAAATGCTCCGCCAGATCGGTATGCGCCCCGAGTGGGCGCTGCACGGCAAGGAGGCCGTCCTGCACGCCAGGCAGGCCTATGAGCTGGGCGATGAGTACCACGCCTACATCATAGACTGGTTCCTGCCGGATCTAAGTGGGCTGGAAGTGGTGCGCCAGATCCGCTCCATCGTGGGGGAGAGTACGCCGATCATCATCGTCACCGCCTATGACTGGACCGTTTTCGAGGAAGAAGCGCGCGCGGCAGGCGTGAACGCGTTCTGCAACAAGCCGATCTTCCTCTCCGAACTCAGAGATATCCTGATCGCGGCCACCGGCAATACGATCAGCGCGCAGCAGACGGAGCCCGAGCCTGAATCTGAAGCGGAACCGTCCGGATACCCGGACGGCACGCGCCTGCTGCTGACCGAAGACAACGAGCTGAACCGGGAGATTGCGGAGGAGCTTCTCACCGACAGGGGTTTTCTCGTGGAAACGGCCGAGGATGGCACTGTCGCCGTGGAGAAAGTGAAAAATTCCGCCCCGGGCTACTATTCCCTCATCCTTATGGACATCCAGATGCCGAAAATGAACGGCTACGACGCGACCCGGGCCATCCGCGCGCTGGATGATCCGGCTCTTGCGGGCATCCCGATCGTAGCCATGACGGCCAACGCGTTTGAGGAAGACCGCCGGCAGGCGCTGGAATGCGGCATGAACGCCCATATCGCCAAACCGATCGACGTGGAAAAGCTGCTGGAAGTACTCACGGCCATTCTAAAAGGACATACGGACCCCAAATAATGGTTTCAGCCGCACTTGATGGTGACTCCGTTTACCTCCACCCGGTCGCTGACGGCGATGACGATGCACTGGCGTCCGTCCACGAGCCGTGTCTCCACCATGGCCGCGGCTTCCGGTTTCACGCGGATCACTACGTCCGGAGTCTCGATGCTGAATTTTCGGGGCTCCGCGATGTTGGCGGCCATGAACGACGCGTTCTCGCCGGCCTGCACATCGAACTGCGTATCAAATTCTTCCAGGAGCGGGTCCGAGACGCCGCTTTCCTCGAAGATCCGCCGGATCTCCTGTTTGCCCAGTTCCAGCGGTTCCGGTTCTTCCTTATATTCTTCCAGTTTCTCATTCAGCGTTTCGTGGATATTGCGGACGAGGCTGTAATCGCATTCCTCGCCCAATGTGCCGGCGATCAGCGACTGGAACGTTTCTTTCTGCGCCTTTGCCGGAAGCGGGATCCGCTCGCAGCCGAACAGGTCGCGGATGAAGCTTTCCCGCAGTTCGGCGGCATTTTTCGTATAGTAAAGCAGGGAGTGGATGTCGGTGTAGCGGTCGTTGAACGCCGGGAACAGGAAGCCGTTCACCGGCATGTCCACGATCCAGTCCTGGACGCGGTTCTCGATGCAGTTTTTCTCCGTGTTGTAGCCGAGGCCGGGTTTGGACAGCTTCACCGGGCAGATGCTCCCCAATATGTATTCGTACACATCGTCGGAGGCGTCGTACATCGTGGAACCGTCGCTGGCTTTGCCGGGCACGTCGTAGGCCACATGGATCAGGATAATATAATAATTTTCCGCGTAGGGAAACGCCTCGATGACGCGGTCGTAAAACTGCCCGATCAGCTCGTCGTCTTTCAGGCGGCTGTCCCGCAGCTTTAAGAGAAATTCCTGCCTGCCGCCCGCGCGCTCCTCCTCCAGCGGGAAATCCAGGTTGATCAGGTTTTTGCCGACGGAGCCGGACAAGGTCTTCTTAAAGATAGTCAGGTATTTAAAAGCGTCGTCCTCCGGCAGTGACAGGAACGCCTCCTTGAGCTGTGTTTTGATATTCTTCTCCGCGTCCACATAGCAGCCGCAGATGCGGGTGATGGTGCAGCGGTCGGGAGTATATTGCCTGCGGATCTCCGCAATTTCTTTCTTATTCATATTCAGACCTCTTTTCTCGTGATTTAAAAAATAGTTCCGTTTCATGATAACACAAACCGGCGGGGACGGCAAATGGATTTTGGCGCGCCGCTTTCCGGCGGACGCCGGGCTGGCGTAAAAATTGGCGTAAGACCGGGATGCCAAAAGGCGCGTTTTTATACAGATCCGAAAAAATCCGCTTGCATTTCCCGCCAGAATCTGCTAAAATACTAATCCGTGACACATCAATCCTTGCTCCCGGAGCTGAAAACGGGGGCCAGAGACCATAAGGAGGTAGAGACTATGAACAAATACGAATTAGCAGTTGTTCTTAGCGCAAAGCTCGAAGATGAAGAGAGAGCCGCGGCCATCGAGAAAGTGCAGGGCTATATCGCACGCTACGGCGGCACCGTGACCAATGTGGACGAGTGGGGCAAAAAGAGACTGGCCTACGAGATCCAGAAGATGAAAGAAGGCTTCTATTACTTCATCCAGTTCGAGGCGGGGCCGGCATGCCCGGGCGAAGTGGAATCCCACGTTCGCATCATGGAGCCGGTGATTCGGTATCTTTGCGTAAAACAGGGTGCGTAAAGAAAGTGTGAATATATGAATAAAGTTATATTGATGGGCAGATTAACCAGAGATCCGGAGGTTCGCTACTCGCAGGGAGAGCGTTCCATGGCGGTTGCCAGGTATTCGATCGCAGTGGATCGGAGATTTAAGCGGGACGGGGAACCGGATGCAGATTTCTTTAACTGTACCAGCTTCGGCAAACAAGCGGAGTTCGTGGAGCGCTATCTTCATAAGGGAAGCAAGGTGGTGCTGAGCGGACGTATCCAGAATGATAACTACACCAACAGGGAAGGCCAGATGGTATACAGCGTCCGGATCATAGTGGAGGACATTGAGTTCGCCGAGAGCAAGAATGCTTCCTCGGGCGGCGACGGCGCGAATTATGGCGGCGGATCCGGTTACGGCGGAAACAATTACGGCGGCGATTATCAGCAGCAGTCTTCCCGGCCCGCGCCCGGCAGCGCGATCGGCGATGGATTTATGAACATCCCGGACAGCGTCGACGACGAGGGACTTCCGTTCAATTAGGATTTATCGAGATTCGAAGACAGAGGAGGTACGAATCATGGCATTCAATAAGACAGATAAGCCCGCTGACGGCGCGAAAGTCAGGAGAAGCGGGAGCCCGATACGCAGAAGGAAAAAAGTTTGCGTATTCTGCGGCGAGAAGAATGGCGAGATCGATTACAAGGACACGAATAAATTAAAGAGATACGTATCGGAGCGCGGCAAGATCCTTCCCAGGAGGATCACCGGCAACTGCGCGAAGCACCAGAGAGCGCTGACCGTGGCGATCAAGAGAGCGCGCCACGTAGCCCTGATGCCGTATACCTGCGATTGATTTCAGGCGCGGAGGATTCCTTTCCGAGGAGAGGGATCCTCTTTTTTTCGGAATGTGCCGCGGGCGGAGAAACAGAAAACACGTTCTTGACAGTGCTGTGGAACTGACGGATAATAAGAAATGACCGATTTTTGATTTACGATCGGGAGGCAGGAGACGGAAAGGCGGTGGCACAACGGTGGGGATCCCTGATTTTTTAGAGCGGATGCTGACGGAACAGTACGGCGCGGAAACGGCCGCCCGGATCTGCGGCGGTTACGCGAAACGCAGGCCGGTGACTTTGCGCGTCAATACGCTGCGCTCGGACCGGGAGCGGATCTGCGGCAGCCTGGACCGCGCCGGGATACGGTGGCGGAGCGTAGGCTGGAACCCGGACGCGCTGATCCTCGAGGAAGTGCGGGAACCGGCTGTGCGGGCGCTGGATATTTACGAGAACGGCGAGATCTACCTGCAGAGCCTGTCGTCGATGATCCCGCCGCT
>CANQYH010000186.1 GCA_947628025.1 uncultured Lachnospiraceae bacterium
CCCTGGGCATATAGGTAAATTCCAGCTGGTGCCGGCCCGCTTCCACCGGTACGCCAAGGAACGCGCCGCAGAGCATTTCCGTCTCCTGCTCTTCGCCGTCCACCTTGACGGTCCAGCCCTTGTCATAAGGGATCGATGTGAACAATATGCCGTCTTTCCCCGCGTCGACCGTCCCCGTGATCCGTGTGTCCGTCCACTCTTCCACTTCCAGAGGATAACGGTTCAGGATCTCATAGACTGACTGCAGCGCCTCGTCGGAAAAACGATAGGCCGTCACGTTCATGGTCCGGCCGTCCCCTCCGTCGTTGACGGTCACGGTCGTGTCTGCCTCGCACCAGCCCAGATCCAGCAGATAGCCCCGGTTCACATTGTCGAACGACAGAGCCTCCTTGCCCTTCGACACGCTGACCTTTTCCACCTGGCGGTTGGACACGTAGACATAGTAATTGCCTGATACCGCGGGTGTGAAGCTGAAACTCCCCGTGCTGTTGGTTCCGCCCGCTTCCACCAGCACCCGCTCCGCGCCGATCACCTGGCAGAGGTTGTTCTGGACCGTCGCGGGATTGCTGACTCCCCGCTGCCAGTCCGCGTCGAAGTCCGGCGCTACCATATAACCCAGCGGGAGCGTATAATTTCTCTCATACAGATACGTGTCGCCGGAGCTTGCGACCAGCCGGAGCATCTCGCTCTCCGTTTCCTCTCCGGAATACAGGCCGTACCTGACGGAAAGCAGCGAATCCACTAACGGCGTGCTGCCCGTGATGCTGTAGGCGTTGACGCTGCCCTCGCAGCCCACGCTCTTAAAAAAGTCCGTCAGATCGGCGCTGGCCGTCGAGGAAAACAGCGACACCGTCGGAAAATTCATCCACGCCCCGTCGTTTTTCGTTTTCCGCGTCACTTTCTCGATCCGGTAAAATCCGGAATCCTCCGGGATCTCGCCCACCAGCTTGATCACGTCCGCGTTGTCGCGGGTATAAGCGGTGCGGCTGGTCGTCGTGACGCTGGTCACCGTCGTATTGACCGCAGACTCCACCGCCACCACCGCCAGCGCCAGGATCAGGACCATGCCCGTATCCGCCAGCTTCTTCTTATACAAATAGATCAGGCCCGCGTACAGCGCCAGAAAGATCAGCGCCACATAGTACATATAAAACTCGAAATGCTCCTGCTCCACCAGCTTCTCCGCCAGGACCACAAACGCCGACGCGCCCAAAAACGCCCAGCCCACATGCTTCAGCTCCGTCTCCCGCAGATGCGCGTAGGCTTCGTAGCAGACGTAGAGCATCAGGAAAATGTAAATGAACGACTGACGGCAGGGGAGGCTGTTGGGATAATGGAACCCATGCCATATGAAATTCAGCACATTCACCGAAAAACTGGCAAAAAACATCAGAAACAGCCCGCAGTAGACCGCCTTGTGGCGCACCGTGATCTTTTCGCAGCCCAGATACAGCAGGAAAAACATCAGCACCGCTACGCCGCAGTAAATATTCGGCCAGTGGTTCAGGCCGATCTCCACGTCCACATTGCCGATGTGGCGCGCGATCATATCAAAAATGGAGAAATAGGAGCTGACCGTCTTCGGGAAGCTGAAATTGCCGGAAGCCGTAGACTGCAGCGCAAAGATCTCCGGCAGCAGCACGGCCGCCGCCATGCCGCCCGCAGCCAGAGAACAGCCGCCGAACTGCACGCAGTTCCAAACATAATCCCCGATCCGTTTTCCACGGTGATGCTCCAGGATCAGCAGGCAGCCGAAGTAGATCACCATAAACACGCAGATCATGATGGAGATATAATAATTGGAAAGGATGCAGAAACCCAGGCTCACGCAGTACAGCAGGCCCTTTTTATCTCGCACCAGCCGCTCCAGCCCCAGCATCACCAACGGGAACAGCAGGATGCAGTCCAGCCACATGATGTTCCAGCTGTACGCGGCCATATAGCCGGACAAAGCGTAAAAGATCCCGAAAAACGCCGTGCCAAATTCTCCCCGGCCCGTGTGCTTCTGCAGATAATACGTAAACGCCAGACCGGACAGGCCGATCTTCAGCACGATCGAATAGGACATGAACTCAATGATATAGGCTTTCGGGCACAAAATCAGCAGCCAGTTCAACGGGCTGGCCAGATAATAAGCGTACAGCGCCGAGAAATTGACGCCCATGCCCACGTCCCAGCTGTATAAGAGGCTCCCGCCGTGGGTCAGCTTGTACTGGAACTCCGAAAAGAACGGCGCGTACTGGTGGTACATGTCTGTCCGCAGAAACGACTGCTCGCCAAACGGAAAAATGCCCCTCTGCACGAAAATGATGATCATCACGATCACCGGCACCCAGAACGCCGCCCACAGAGCGTCCGTCGGGCGGAACCAGTTCTCTTCTGCCTTTTTCCGGCGGCCGCGCTTTCTTACCGGCTTTTTGTCCTGCTCCCCGGCCCCAGAGAGACCGCCGTCCGCTTCTCCGGTCATAGATTCCTCCGACTGAACGTCAAAAACGGAGAATGCCTCCGGCGCCCCGGCCGCATCCTCGCTGTCTTTCTGCAGTTCTGTCTCCTCTTCCTCCTGTTCCGGCTCCGGCCACGGCTTGTCCGTCTCCGCCGCATCCTGCGCCTGCCGCCCTGTTTTCTCCGCGGCCCGTGCTTCCTCCCTCGCCGGCTCCATTCCCTCCGGCGCGCTCAGGTTTTCCTTTCGCAGCTCCTCCGGCGTTTTTTCTTTTTCATTCATCTCGACCGAATCCCCCATCAGTTTCCTTTCGTCCCGTTGGCGCCGGGCTTTTTAAATATAAACCATTTGCTGAAAACATAATTCAGTACCAGCGACAGCGCCGATACGATGACTTTCCCTACAAACTCGTTCCAATGGAACCCGTCGACCATCACGATCATCGCTGCCATCGTAAAAACTCCCGTAGCCGCCCTGGCCGCCACGAATCCGACGAACTCTTTCCAGAGCAGCTTCGGCGTCAGGTCCCGGCTCTGAAACACGAACAATTTGTTCGTCACAAAGGCGAACAGCACCGCGGCCGCCCAGCTGACCGCCGTCGAGACCCGGTAATCCGCCCCCAGCCTCCAGAGGATCGTGTAGGTTACCCAATCCACCGCCGTCGTCAGCACTCCGAAAAAGATATAGCTGACCGATTCCCTGTTGACATATTTTTTCCACATCGTTTTTATCATCATCCTGATCTTCCCCTCGCCTGACGAGAACGCTTTCTTCCGTTTTCGCGGCGGCTGCGGCCGGATGGCGGATGGCAAACCTTTGAAAGAGCGCCGCGGCCCAAACCCCGCATTTTTTTATTATAGTTTATGACGCGGGCGAACGCAAGCATGAATTGAGAGGGCGGCGGGGTTTTTTATATGCCCTTTTTTCTATGCCGGGACGCGACCGCATCCGAAAGAAAAAACAGACCGCAGGCAGCTGCCGGACGCCTCTGCCCACGGTCTGTCTCTGGTCTCTGAACCGGACGCCGCCGTTTTACTGCTGCTCCATCTCTTTCAGCAGCTTATCCACGCTGACCAGCTTCACGCACAGGGCGAACAGTTCCATCGCCTCCCGCAGATCTTCCAGCGGCGGATAGGACGGCGCGATGCGGATGTTGGTGTCATGCGGATCTTTGCCGTAAGGATACGTAGCGCCCGCGCCCGTCATCACCAGACCGGCTTTCTTGCAGCGAGCCACAATGTCTTTCGCGCAGCCTTCCAGAGAATCGAACGAAATGAAATAGCCGCCCCGGGGATTGGTCCAGGAACCGATGCCCAGGCCGCCCAGCTCCCGGTCCAGGATCTCGACGACCGCCTCGAACTTCGGCCGCAGGATGTCGGCGTGTTTGCGCATATGCTCCACCAGACCGTGAATGCCCTTGAAATACCGCACATGGCGGAGCTGGTTCACCTTGTCGTGGCCGATGGTCTGGAATTTCAGCTGCTTTTTGATGTCCACCAGGTTGTTCTCCGAGGCGGCCAGGGCCGCGATGCCGGAGCCGGGGAAGCTGATCTTTGAGGTGGAGGCGAATTTGATCGCCAGGTCCGGATTGCCGGCCCGCTTACATTCCGCCAGGATCTCGATCAGATGGTCCTGCCCCCGGTCGTAGAGATGATGGACCGTGTAGGCGTTGTCCCAGTAGATGCGGAAATCGGCCGCCGCCGGTTCCAGGCGGGCGAAGCGGCGGACCACGTCGTCCGAATAGGAGACGCCCGTCGGGTTGGAATATTTGGGCACGCACCAGATCCCCTTGATGGAATCGTCGGAGGCCACCAGCTCCTCCACCATGTCCATGTCCGGGCCGTCCTCGTTCATCGGCACATTGATCATCTCGATCCCGAAATATTCGGTCATCGCGAAATGACGGTCGTAGCCGGGTACCGGGCAGAGGAATTTCACTTTATCCAGCTTGCACCAGGGCGTGCTGCCCATGACGCCGTGGGTCATGGAACGGGACATGGTATCGAACATGACATTCAGGCTGGAGTTTCCGTAAATAATGATCTGCTCCGGACGGACCTCCATCATGTCGGCCAGCAGCTCCTTAGCCTCGGCGATGCCGTCCAGCACGCCATAGTTGCGGCAGTCGGTGCCGTCGTCGCAGGTCAGGTCCGAATCGCTGTCCAGCACGTCCATCATGCCCATCGAAAGATCCAGCTGCTCGATGCTGGGCTTGCCCCGGGACATATCCAGTCGCAGCTCCCGGCCCTGATACTCCTTGTACTCCGCTTTCAGTTCCTTGCGCAGCTCCGTCAATTCTTCTTTCGTCAATTCCGCATACGGCTTCATTCCTTGTCCTCCTTTGGTTTTTTTGTTTTTTGCTTCGCACGCTGGTTTCCTCCTGACGCCTCTTCCGCGCTGCATCCCGGCTTCCGTCTGCGTCCTGACCCTGTATTGCACGTCGGTAACCTGTAACCTTAATCATGGCGCTGTTGGTAACCTGTTGTTCTAATCAGGAATACTGCCGGCGTTTTGGACGCGTCTGCGTCTGCCGGGCGCGCCGTGTTCCAGCTCCGAAGCGGATTTATTCAGTACTATACCGTAACTCCGTCTACCTTGTCAATAATTCCTTAACGATCTGGTTCACCTTTGCGGGATCCGCCTGACCTTTCATGGCCCGCATGGTCTGGCCCACCAGGTAGCCCATGGCTTTGGCTTTCCCGCCGCGGTAATCCGCCACGGACTGCGGATTGGCCGCCAGGATCTCCTCAACGGTCCGCCGCAGGGCTCCCTCGTCGCTGACCATTCCCAGCCCCTGCTCTTCCACATACTTCTCCGGATCCACGTCATGGGCGAAGATCTCCTCGAACACGGTCTTCGCCACCGTGCGGTTGATCGCGTTTCGGTCCACCATGCCGATCAGCTTCGCCAGGTTCTCAGGGGAGAACGCCATATCCTCCATGTCCATTTCGTTCTCTTTCAACAGGCGCATGGCCTCGACCATGAGCCAGTTGGAGGCCTCTTTCGGTTTCCCGCAGAGGGCCGCCGTCTCCTCAAACAGATCCGCCATATGTTTGGAACTGGTCAGGATCTCCGCGTCGTAGAGCGGCAGCTGATACTCCGCCTGATAGCGGGCCAGCTTCTCCGTCCGCATCTCCGGCTGGCGCTCCCGCACGGCCTGGATCCAGGCGTCGCTGATCACCACCGGCGTCAGGTCCGGATCCGGGAAATAACGGTAATCCTGGGCGTCCTCCTTGGAACGCATGGCATAGGAGGTTTCCTTGTTATCGTCCCAGCGCCGGGTCTCCTGGATCACGTTCTTCCCCTCCTCGATCCGCTCGATCTGGCGCTTCCGCTCCCCCTCGATCGCGCGGGCGATGGCCTTAAAGGAATTCAGGTTCTTCATCTCCGTCCGGGTGCCGAACTCCGGCGCTCCCAGCTCCCGCACGGACAGGTTCACATCGGCCCGCATGGAACCCTCCTGGAGCTTGCAGTCGGAAGCGCCCAGATACTGGATGATCAGGCGGAGCTTTTCCAGATAGGCGATCACCTCATCGGCGCTGCGCATATCCGGCTCCGATACGATCTCGATCAGCGGCACGCCGCTGCGGTTATAGTCCACGAGCGAGCAGTCGTCCCATTCGTCGTGGATCAGCTTTCCCGCGTCCTCTTCCATATGGATCTCGTGGATCCCTATTTTCTTTTTGCCGGCGGCCGTCTCGATCTCCACCCAGCCGTCGTGGCAGATCGGCAGATACAGCTGGGAGATCTGGTAGTTCTGAGGGTTATCCGGATAGAAATAATTCTTCCGGTCGAATTTACAATATTGGTGGATGCCGCAGTTGGTCGCCAGCCCCACCGCCAGCGCGTATTCCACCACCTGCTTGTTGAGGACCGGCAGGGAACCGGGCATCCCGGTGCAGACCGGGC
>CANQYH010000187.1 GCA_947628025.1 uncultured Lachnospiraceae bacterium
GAGTTGCGATTATGTGTAAGGCCATGGAAGATATGAGAAATGAATCGTTAAAAGAGGGAATCAAAGAGGGAATCAAAGAGGGAATCAAAAGAGGGATGAAAGAGGGACTCAAAGAGGGAATGAAAACGACCGCAGCGCGCATGCTGGAAGCAGGAAAATACGCCGTTGATGAGATCTCAGCGATCACAGGTCTCTCCCAGGATGAGATCATGGAATTGGAGGTTTCGCAGCATACCTGACGATTTGATATTTCAAGGAAAGCAAGGAGGGAGTTGCGATTATGTGTAAGGCCATGGAAGATATGAGAAATGAATCGTTAAAAGAGGGAATCAAAGAGGGAATCAAA
This sequence comes from uncultured Lachnospiraceae bacterium, assembly GCA_947628025.1. GTDB lineage: Bacteria > Bacillota > Clostridia > Lachnospirales > Lachnospiraceae > UBA3402. The sequence goes on from CANQYH010000187.1 coordinate 347, forward strand.
ACGACCGCAGCGCGCATGCTGGAAGCAGGAAAATACGCTGTTGATGAGATTTCAGCGATCACAGGTCTCTCCCAGGATGAGATCATGGAATTGGAGGTTTCGCAGCGTACCTGACGATGCGGAAATTTCGGGGATTATTATGACACGGATCTGCGATGGGCCTGCCGCACGGCGGACCTGTCTTTTCCATTTTGCTAATGGGTCAGCGGCGTTGGCAGAATGTCCTGTGCTGTAAAAATTTATTTCTTACTTACGGCAGGTACCGGTGGGAGATGCAAACTCCTGAATCAAACTTACGGATAGATTTCCTCTGGAAAAATGCTGCCCGGCAGGAGATCTTGCCTGCAAAAATCATCTTGCCATATAAAAATAACTATGTTATAATTGGAAAACGCTGTGAAAAGGCGGATCGGCAGAAAATATTGTAAAACCGTCTCAGATCCGGCGAGTGAATGAAGAGAAAGAAAAGGGATGATGAAAGATGGGGCTGGCCCGGTGAAAAAAGCCAAGCTGAATATTATCAGGAAATATAGCGTGATCTACCGACTGTGCGGCTTGCGGTGCGCGTTGTAAGAGAATGTAAGAATATAACGATAGGGTTCTGTGCCGGAAGATATGTGCGGCCGAGGTCAAGGGCGGACGTCAGTACCTCGGATAAGACGGCCGGTTGCGGACAGACCCAATCAAATCGAGAGCCGAATAGACCAGTGATGTTTTGCGGGCCGGACGAAAAGCGCCCAGGCATCCGCACCAAAATCAGGAGGAAAGATCATGTTAAATTATAAGAGATATAAACACGTACCCGCAGTCGATTATCCGGAGCGCCAGTGGCCGAACCGGATCATAGAGAAAGCGCCGGTCTGGTGCAGCGTGGACCTGCGCGACGGCAACCAGGCTCTGATCGAGCCCATGGTCGTCGAGGAAAAAGTAGAATTTTTTAATATGCTGGTGAAGCTGGGCTTTAAAGAGATCGAGGTCGGTTTCCCGGCCGCGTCCCAGATTGAGTTTGATTTCCTGCGCCAGCTGGTGGAGCGGAAGCTGATCCCCGACGACGTGCGGATCCAGGTGCTGGTCCAGTGCCGCGAGCATCTGCTGAAGCGCACGTTTGAAGCGATCGAGGGCGTGAAGAAAGTCATTTTCCACATTTACAATTCCACGTCCACATTGCAACGCGACGTAGTGTTCCATAAAAATAAAGAAGAGATCAAAAAGATCGCTACTGACGCGACGGAGATGGTGCGTAAGTACGCCGAGCATTACGACGGGGACCTGCTTTTAGAGTATTCTCCGGAGAGCTTCACCGGTACTGAGCTGGACTATGCGCTTGAGGTCTGCGAAGCGGTCATGGACACCTGGGGCATGGCGACGCCGGAGCGGCCCATTATCTTCAATCTGCCGTCCACCGTCGAGATGACCACGCCGAACGTCTATGCGGACCAGATCGAATGGATGAGCACCCATTTCAAGAATCGCGAGAGCATTGTTTTAAGCCTTCATCCCCACAATGACCGGGGCACCGGCGTGGCGGCGACGGAGCTGGCTCTGATGGCCGGGGCGGACCGTGTCGAGGGGACGCTTTTCGGCAACGGCGAGCGCACCGGCAATGTGGATATCCTGACGCTGGCCTACAATATGTTCTCTCAGGGCATCGACCCGAAGCTGAATCTCGAAGACGTGCGCGCGATCGCGGAGGTTTACGAGCGCTGCACGAAGATGGAGATTGATCCGCGGCATCCTTATGCAGGCAAGCTGGTCTTCACCGCGTTCTCCGGTTCTCACCAGGACGCGATCAACAAGGGGATGCAGGCCCTCAAGGAGCGGCAGGGCGAATACTGGGAGGTCCCCTATCTGCCCATCGATCCCTCCGATATCGGCCGTGTCTATGAGCCCATCGTTCGGATCAACAGCCAGTCCGGCAAGGGCGGTGTAGCGTTCGTTATGGATACGTTCTACGGCTTCAAGCTGCCGAAAGGGATGCACAAAGAATTTGCCGACGTGATCCAGAAGATTTCCGAGAAGCAGGGCGAAGTGGCGCCGGAGCAGATCATGGAGGAATTCCGCAGCCATTACACAGAGCGCAAGGAGCCTATCCATTTCCGGAAGTGCCGGATCCACGATACCGAGCTGGAGGACGGCAGCTTCGCGACGCTGGTCACGGTGACGTATACGAACAACGGCATTGAGAAAGTCTTTGAGGGCGTGGGCAACGGCCCCATCGACGCGATGAAAGCAGGACTTGAGAAAGAGCTGGGTATCGAGATCCGTATCCTGGATTACAACGAGCATGCCTTGACCTCCGGTTCCGGAGCGCAGGCGGCCTCCTATATTCACATGATGGATGTGAAGACCGGCCGGGCGACCTACGGCGTCGGCATCAGCTCCAACATCACGCGCGCCTCGTTCCGCGGCATTTTCAGCGCGGTGAACCGGTTGTTCTATTAAACCAAAATAAAAGAAAAGCGTCTGTTCCGGATCGCCGGAGCGGACGCTTTTTCATATACTGTTAAGATCATGTCCAATCGGGGTACCAGGGAGATCCGGTCAGGCCAGGCACCAGTTCGTCCCCATTTTGCGCGGAAGAACTTGAAGACTGGTTCGACGATGGACTGCCGGGACTGGACGGAGAATTATCCGTGCCGCCGGGAGGAGTCGCCGCCGTCTGTTCCGAACCCGGCCCTGAACTGGGGGATGGATTCTCGGTGGGAGCCGTCGGACTGGTACTCGGAGACGTGTTATTGTTTCCGCTTGATGCCGGCCCTGTGGTCGAGACGGAAGTGTCGTTTTCGGCGCTCGGTCCGCCGGTGACGGAGGAATTATCCGAACTGCTCGAATTGCTGGGCGACGGGGTGGAGTTAGCCACATAGTAGACGCCGTTTGCATCGAAAGAGTAACTGATGCCGTTGATGGTCTTCGTCGTATTGGCTACCATCCTGCCATAATTGTCCGGATCCAGGTAATAATACTTTCCGTCCAGCACCTGCCACCCGGTCTGCTGATGGCCGGAATTATTGAAATAATACCAGTAACCGTCTACTTTTTTCCACTGTGTGGACATAACGCCGCTCGGGTCCATGTAATAGCGGTTGCCGTTAGAATCCGTCAGCCATCCGGTCAGCATCCGGCCGTCCGTGTTCAGATAATAGTAGGAATCGTTGATCTTCTGCCATCCGGTCATCATGTGAGCGTCAGCAGCGAACAGATACCAGTTGTCATTGATCTGCTTCCATCCGATGGCTACATGGCCGTTGCTGGTGTCCGCATAGTACCATTTGCCGTCCATCTGCCACCAGCCTTTGGTCATGGCGCCGTCCGGTTTTAAGTACCAGTAATCCGATCCGATCTTCAGCCATCCGGTCACCATGGTGCCGTCGCTGTAAATGTAGTAAAAATTCCCCTGGTCAGTGATCCATTGGCTGGCGACCATCACACCGCTGTCCAGGAAGAAGTACCAGTGATTATTGATCTGCTTCCATCCGGTGCTCATCTGCCCTGTAGACAGATCCATGAAATAATAATCCCCCGTCGTAGTCCGAAGCCAGCCTTTATGTAAAGCGCCGCTGCTGTTGTAATAAACCCAGTGGCCGCTGCTGTTATCCCATGCCGCCAGAGCGGTGGAGGCTGGCCCCAGGGACATAACGCCTAAAAGTCCGGCTAAAACCATAGCCTGTACCTGTTTCCGCCGTATCATACCGTGTCCTCCTCATCCATTCCGTGAGACAAATGCTCAGTATTGTAAGTATAACATAAAAATCCGTTGAGATACAGAGGTAATCCAAAAAAATTTATGAACTTTTTAGTAAGATTTTCCGATAAAACCGTTTTGCGTACCGGTACATGATGATCGAGTATTCCCCGAACTCCTGTCCGAGGTAATGTTTGTACACGGTCCATAGGCTCCAGAGGAATCCCCCCAGGGCCACATATGAGTAGATCACGGTTTCTTCTTCCTCTGTGGGACGCCGCTCCAGGTACCATTGGATCAACTGGTCCACCTGATCGTCATTATAATAGGAATAGATCGCGCACATGGCGACGTCGATCAATGGGTCGCACATGCCGGCGTATTCCAGATCGATCAGTTTCAGCTGCCCGTCCGGCAGGAACAGGAAATTATCGGCCACGCTGTCGACGTGAGCCAGGACTTTCGGACGGTTCAGACGGTCCAGGCCGTCCATCAGCTCCGTCATGTGGGCCTTGACTTCCCGATAATCCTCAAAAGGAATTTCTCCGTAATTGAGGCAAAGTTTTTCATAGAAGCCAATGCGTTCCCGGATATCAAATTCATGCCCGACGGTCACCCCGGAATGGTGCAGCTGTTTCAGCAGCTTCATGCACGTCCGCATATCCGATTCGCTGGAAGCGTCCGCATTCCGCGCACCCTCGTAATATTCCGCGATCTTGTAGCCGGTCTCGCTGTCAAAGTAGATCACATGCTCGGAGATACCCAGCGGCTGCACCGCTTTAAACGCATCCGCCTCCTGGCGGCGGTTGATCAAAAGCCCGGTGCCGGGACCTGGAACGCGGCAGATATAGGGCCTGCCCTGTACTTCAAAAAGAAATGACTGGTTGGTCATGCCCGCTTTCACGCAGCGGATCTCGTGGATCTCCGATTCCGGGATCTGAAATACCCTGGCGATCAGTTCCAGCGCCTCGTTGTCCGAATGTTCCCGGTACCGCCGGTCGAATCGCCGCAGCTCCTCCAGATTCTCAAATTCGTAGACCATGTCGTCCGGTTGTTTATTGATATAAAGCTCCGGCGGCTCCCGGCGCAGGAGCGTCTGCAGTTTGGCGTCTCCGGCGGCGCTTTCCGGAAAATCCCGCAGCCGGTTTTCAGCGGTTCCGTTCAGCATTTCCAGATATACGTGTTCCCAATAAAACTGCTCCGTTCCCGGCGTATGGTAATAGGCTTCCAGCACCGGCAGGAAATCCGACAAAAACGAAGAGGACAAAAACACCGAGCCGTACATGACCCATGCGTCCCGGCCGCCGCTTTTTACGCTCAGCACCTTTCCTTTCTTATTTAAAGAGAAACACCATTCGGAGGTTTCCCCCTCTTTATACACAGCGCTGTACCAGGAATCGCACTCGTAGGTATGGTACAGATTTTCCCGCATCCAGTTATCGGAAGAAAGGAGGTACATATTTTTCCCCTGCATTTCGTTTCGCGCGTAATAAACGGACGCCAGGTTATTTTTGGACAGATACTCCGGGTTATAGATCAGTTTCACGCCGTATTGATCGATCAGGTACTCAAATTTTTCTTTTAAATATCCGACGACGATGATAATATTATGAATGTCCGCCTCATGGAGCTGGCGGATCTGCCGCTCGATCATCCGTTCCCCGAATACTTCCAGGAGTCCTTTCGGTGTCTCGAATGTCAGCGGCACAAAGCGGGAACCGAATCCGGCCGCCAGGATCACTGCGCCGTCCACCCGATAAGGCTTCATATACTCCAGTCCCTGCTCCGTCAGCCGGTAACCGTCCGCTTCGGCGGCGATCAGGCCTTTGTCCATACATTCCCGGACCATCCGGTTCGCCGTCCCCAGCGATACCTCCAGCGTCTCCGCCAGTCCGCGCTGGGTGATCTGCGGTTTTTCCAGGATGTTCCTGCACAATAGAAATTCCTTATTCATAGGGCCTCCGTTCAATAATCAGCATTTTAACCTGAGATATGAACATTATACCACGTTCTTCCAGAAATGCAAGGATTGTATTAATATCCGTACAATCTAAGAAAAAAACTTGTCTTTTGTAAGTTTTACGTAAGAAAATGCACAGAGAAAAGTTATAGCATTTTATTTTAAAATATATTATACTGTCATTGTGATTGAGGAAAGCATATTTCCGAGATGGCAAAGAACTCGGTACATTGGCAAAAGCAAAATTTATTTCAAAAAATGCCAAAAAAGTATTGATAATTTCCATTATAGGAAGTATAATTACCTCGTAATGTAACCAAAGGATTTTCCCCAAGGGAAATCAAAAAAGGAAA
>CANQYH010000188.1 GCA_947628025.1 uncultured Lachnospiraceae bacterium
CCTGGTTCCCGGCCTCCTCCGCCTGCTCCCTGCTGACTCCGCTGTCCTGCAGCCGCTCCGATGCATCGTTTTTCAGCCCATTGGCCGCCGATGCGATCACGCCGGAATAATCATTCTGGAAGATCAGCCCGCCCTCGCGGTCATAAAGATAGCCCACGTTCTGGTCGAAGAGAAAATACTGTTCCGACTTCACCAGGCGGTTCGCCAGGACCGGCGATTCGACCATATTGGAGGACAGGGTCCCTACCTCGTCGGAGGCCTGATCGTTGACGGAGACCTCCACGATCTCCGTATTCACGCTGCTGTAAAACACCTTATACACATGATTGGCCGGATTGTAGGCCATGAGGACCAGGACCGTCTGGATCTCATCCCCTCCGATCACCGGAGGCTCGCCCAGATACGGCTCGCCTAAATACTCGTCATCGTCCTCTGCGTATTCCCCGCTGTTTACCGGGGGCTCGCCCAAGTAGCCCTCTCCGTCCAGGTACTCCCCGTCTCGGGCCAGCAGCGGGAACGTGCTGATCTGTCCCCGCAGTGTAGCGGAAGCGCCCGCGCCGCCTGTCGCGGCCAGCGAAACGCCGCCGTCCGGCTCTGCGCTCCCGTATCCCGCCGGAGGCGTCTCCTGCCACCAGTCGTCCTGGTCCGGCTCACCGATCACCGGCGGTTCGCCCAGATCCCATTCGACATCGCCCGGCTCCGATTCCGCATCGCCCGGCTCTGGCTCACCGATCGCCGGCGGTTCGTTCAGACTTTCTTCCTCCGACTCGACCTCCTCCGAGATCAGGACGCTGTCCCCTGCCTCCGTCTCCGCTTCCGGGATCTCCGGGGCCGGCAGCGTCTCAAAGGAACCGGACGCATCCGGATCCCTCACCCGGTCCGGATCCAGTTCCAGCGGATCCTCCGCCAGCGAGCGGTCGCCGAGCATCTCCGTCGTCGCGCTTCGGATCGATCCGCCTGTGACCCGTCCGATCTGCGGCGTACTGCCCAGACCGAATATATCGTCATCCCCATAGTACAGCGTCCGGTAGGCATAGATAAAGGTCCCTGCATCCGTGTAGTCCAGGACCTTAAAATCGATGATCTTCTCCGGATCGCTCTCATGATCCGGCAGGATAAAAAACGCGTCCGTCCCTTCGACGTCGAAACGCGCCATATCGTATTCCACCTGGGTATCGTCCATCTCCTCCTCGATATCGTCGTATACCCAGGGAACCGTCTCCGGCTCATAGCTCTTAAAATGCAGATTCCCGCTGAACAAGATGGAGTTGCAGCCTGTGAAAAAAACACATGACGCCGCCAGCATAAAACATATGATCCTTTTCATGTTCCGCAAGTCCATCCTCCCCTTTCATAATAAATTTGCGCTGGTCCGCGCTTCTCCTGCCGGACAGGAACCGAAGACTGAAACTGTCCCCGCCCGGCAGATGAAACGCGGTCCGCTCAGAACCGGCGATTATTTTCCCGTCTCGATCGAGATCTCGTTTCCGCTTCCCAGCGTGCTGTTCATCCAGGCGGTCAGCGGATTCATCATTACGTTCAGCGCAGCGATCAGAACAAAGATCAGCAGGAAACCGATGATCGCGTTCTTCAGCGCACCTTTCGCCTTCTCTCTGTCCTGGGGCTCTTCCGCCTTGGCCAGCTTTACGCCCAGGAACACGCAGTACAGGGTTCCCAGCGCCACTACGATCAGAAGCAGCGGTCCGACTGCCATATTGATCAGCTCAATGATCGGCTTCGCGGCAGTCATAAACGGATTCGCCGTTTTCAGCAAGACTATATCCAACATACCTTTTTCCTCCTTTCCTCGTAATTGTTTTTCTTCTATTATAAAACCCGCATGCTCCTGCGCCAGTAGACCGCGCCGGCGGCCGCAAGCGCAAGCAGAACGCAGAGAATTATAATCCACATATGGGGGTCCAGTTCCTCCAGCTTCCGGATCGAAAAATCGTAATCCCGCATATTCCCGGCCGTATCCGTGATCTCCATATGGTACCGGCCGTTGACCCGGATCTGATTGAGCGACGCCGCGACCTCCTCCTGGTTCCTCTCGATGCGGACCGTCGCCGTCACCTCCGAGGGCGAAAAGGATACGTATTCCTGCAGCGTCTCTTCCGTCAGGGGAGGCGTAAAGCGGATGAAAGGAGGCGTCGTGTCCCGCTTGAATTCCATGCTCCAGCAGGATACCCCGCGCCCGTCCGTATATTCCAGGCGGTAACTCCCGTCCCGCACGGCGCGGAAATAATCCGGCGACTCCGGCGGGACCTCTTCCCCGTTCCACAGAACCCGCGAAAGCCGCAGGCCCATGGGCGTATTGATGTGAGTCAGGTTCATCGTCTCGTCCACGTACAGATGAAAGGCCAGGGACAGGCGGTAGCTGATATCGCCCCGGCTGCCCAGCTCATTGTCGCGGAGGACGATCTCGTAGCTCCCGACCCGGTTAAAACTCAGATCGCTCAAATATCCCAGGGACTCGCCGTCCAGATACGTCTGGTAAATGTTTAAGCCCTCGGACGTCTGGAGCCTGGCCTGCCCCCGGTACCAGCCCCCGATGGGGATATTGGTATCGAAGTACACGCCGTCCGGCAATGTATAGCGGAACATCCCGGTCGTTTCGTCGTAGGACAGCGTCAGTTCCGGGTCCCGCACCTCCGTAAGCGTGCGCGTCTCTCCCTCTTCAAGCCCGGACGTCAAAGTATTTTCAATGGTAAAACGGAAACTGCCGTAGTCCCCTTCCCGTTCTTCGTTTCCATAGAGCCGGAACTCATACTCTCCGGACTCGTAAAGCATCCCGTCGTAGACGATCTCCTGGCCGTCTTTGAGATAGACCGGATATCCGCCCTCGCCGACGTCGAACACCGCTACCGCCACCGTCTCCTGTTCCTGACAGTTGACGGAAAACGTGCCGATGCCCGGGACTGTATAGAGATAGCCGTTCCCTACGTCCTCCTCCGTCATCACGCAGCCGATCGGGGAACCCGCCGCCCAGACGGTCGTCTGAAAGGCAGCCGCCAGCAGGATAGCGGCCAGAACGATCCGGCGGGAGATCATCGGCTTCTTCCCCGCTGGGTCACAGCCTCCCGCTCCATCGACGGCTCCATGCTTTTCTGCACCTGCCGGACGGGGCGGCGCACACGGCGGATGCCGGACGCTTCCCTCTCGATCTCTTCCAGCTGCGCCAGATTGATCTGCCTGCGGAACGGATTGGTCTGCACCTCCTGTTTGGCTTCGCCGGACTGAGGAGCATATCCCGTGGCTTTCCGTCGTTCCCTTTCCTCCCGGAGACCCGAAAGGGTCCGCTCCCACATGGCGCGGTTTTTCGGACTGTCAAAATATGCCATAGCGTTCCCTCCTACTGATTGTCCAGATACTGGTTGATCGCGCTGTTTAAACTGGCTGTCAGCGTCTCCTGGCCGGGAGACAGATAGAACATCGCCTCGACCCTGGGGCCGTTATAGAGTTCCTTCGCCATCAGGCCGCTGTCCAGCAGCCCCATGGCCTCCCGCTCGGTACAGATCAGGGCCCGGATCACGCCTCCCTGGATATCCGCGGCCACGCCGGACAGATCCGTGTAGTCCGCCAGGTTCACTTCGCTCACATACGGGATCTCCAGGCGGACGCTTCCCGGGACCATGGGGGAGATCCCCACCGTCTCGCCGGAAAAGCCAACCAGCGTATCCACATAGGAATTTTTGCCCGTCACCAGGTACAGCCCCTTTTTCGCATAATTGCGGGAAAGCAGGTGTGTCTGGGAATAGGTCTCCACCTCGCCCAGGCGGCCGGCGGCCACATCGATGGTCCCCGCATCCAGCAGGTCCATCAGCTCCTGCACGCCGGAGGCCTCCACATAGGCGATGCTGACGCCCAGGCTCTCCGCCAGGCTGTTTAAGATCTCGGGCTCGATGCCCGTAAAGCCATCCTCCGTCTTCGACGCGAACACGTCCCCGCCGTCGATGATGCCCACGGTCAGCGTCCCGTCGTCCACGGCGCTGACCGCCTCCACAGGTTCCTCGGAGGAGCATCCCGCCAGGGCCGCCAGGGCCAGCGCCAGGCACCCGGTCCTCATCCATTGCTTCCAACTTTTTTTCATATCGATCTCCTCCGTTACATCGTAAATAGTTCTTCGATTCCCTCGGCCGCCACGATATCCACGCAGGTCCGGTCCGATGGCGAGGTGATGACAAAGGCGCGGCCGCGGCCATTGTTCACGATGTCCTCGCGCTCGCTCTCGTTGATCGCGCCGGACTTCTCATACAATTTGCACAGATCGTCCATGTCGTTGGGCGCCAGCGGGAAAATGAACGAATACTGGCTGGCGTTGATGATGGCCGTGGACTTGCGGGCCAGTTCCTCCGTGCCCACGAAGTCTTTCACGTTCTGGGTGATGACGATCTGCATACCGTTGTACTTACGGATACGCTTTGCCAGCTGGAACATGAAATCCAGAGCGATCGGGTACTTGCTGTCGATAAACACATGGGCCTCGTCAATGACGATCACGATCTTGCGCTGGGCCTTGTATTTGATATTGTAGTCCCGGTTCTTGATGACCTCGTTGTCCAGCCACTTCAGCACCAGGAGCATCTGGGCGTTGGCGATGATATTGTTCTTGTTCGCCAGCAGGGACTGGAAGTTAAACACGATAAAGTTCTCATCCGTCGAAATACTGGACGGACCGTTCCACAGCGTCGAGTTCCGGCCGCCCTCCGCGAACTTGGAAATATAGTTTAGGAGGATGGTCAGGTTGTTTTTAATGTACTCGCCGGAGCTGGTCTGGATATCGTTGATGATCTTGTCGTACAGATCGTCAAAGATCGGATAATCCTCCGGGGTCAGCTGGCTCAGATCGGTGGTATCGTCGATGCCTTTCTGCTCGTACATGCGGATCGTCATGGTATTCAGGTACTCCAGCGCGTCCGAATCCACGCCAGGCAGGATCTGGCGGTAAAATTCCTCCAGAAACTGCAGGTGGGTGCTGAAGCTGCTGACCGCGGAGTTTTCGCCCGTATCTTCCTCGTCGTCCGACAGCGTCGTGATGATATGGAACGGGTTCAGGCGTCCCTGGCTCGCGTTGCCCACGTCGATGATCTTACCGTGCATGTTCTGTGCCAGCTTCGTGTACTCGTTTTCCGGGTCCAGGATGAAGATCTTGGAGTTCTCCGCCGCCAGCTGGGTCAGGATCGTCTTCGTCGCGTAGGATTTACCGGAACCGGACTTACCGATGATGACCGTGTTGCTGTTGATGCGCTCCCTGTCCCTCTGGAAGAAATTCACGAACGCCGGAACGCCGGTGGACTGGCCGATGTAAATGCCGTTCTTATCGCTCAGCGCCTTGTCCACATAGGGGAACACCGCCGCCACCGAGTTGGAATGGATGCCCCGCTTATATTTGGAAAACGCGTCGTAGCTGGACAGCTGATTCGACCCGTAGGCCTCGAACTGCTGCAGGGACATATCCGTCACCTTGAAGCCCTCCTCCGCCAGGTCACGGCGGACCCGCTTCTTAAAGGAGGTAACGTTGGAGACTGATTTCTTCTCTTTCTGCAGCATCTGCTGCGACAGCTCGTAATCGTTGACCGCCACATAGGTGTTGACGTTGAACAGCACCTCGTTCTCGCCCTGCAGCAGGCGCAGCACCTCAGACAGCGTATCGATGTGCATCCCCACTTCCATCAGCTTACTGGTCTTGCTGGTGGAATTTTCCTGCTCCCGCAGCTCGTCGATGGAGCGGTCGATCTGCCGGATGGCCCGGTAACGGTCGATGGGCGTCATCTTCAGCACGACCTTGGTCCCCAGCTGGTTGAAGAACCTGGCGCCCCAGGCGTTGCCGACGATCATCGGATAATCCCTGAGCCGGAAGTTGTGCGTGATCAGGTGGTCGTACTGCACGGTCCTGCCGGTGAACCGGATGGACTCCGGCAGGATCCACGACATATACTGGTCGGGACGCAGGGAATAAGCTTCCCTCTCGTCAAAGTCGGAACCGTAGTTATATTTAAGGAAGATCGCCAGCTCCGGCCCTTTCAGCTGGTGCGTCTCGATATTGCTGGAGGCCAACATGTCGATCGCGCTGAGGATCTGGTTGTTCAGCATGGTCCTGTCCTTGTGGAGGAACATCAGATAGTGGACCGGCCGGAACACCCGGTCTTTCTTATTAAATATCTCCAGCTGCTGGATACGGTCCTGCACGATGCCCACGCGGACGGTCAGCTCGTCGTCGGTCAGAAGCCCGTTCAGATAGGCTTCGATCATCTCGTTCATCTTCTGGTGCTCGCTCTCGATAAAGCCGTCGTAAAGCATCGGCTGATCCAGCTTCACCATGTTGATGCACT
>CANQYH010000189.1 GCA_947628025.1 uncultured Lachnospiraceae bacterium
GGGACTGCACCAGGGTCTTGTTCTGTCCGAATGCGACCGGATCCGCGGCCGCGTCCTCCGGATTGCTCCTCCACTCCGTCCCTGTCTTTTTATCTTTTACAACGATCTGCGTCGTAGAGGGCTGGAACAGAAGCAGCAGGCTGTCGTTCTCAGCCGCCGTCTCCCAGGCGTCCGTATACCCTTCCGCGACCTGCGGCTGCCAGCTCATGACCTCTTCCGTCTCTGTGCCGCTCCCGCTGTTCAGATACACCAGAAGACCCGCGAACACGCCGAGGACCGCTGCGAAGAGCACGCCCTGGACCAGAATTTTCAAAATATTTTTCTTCATCTTCCGCACCTCCTAGCTCACCCGCAGCAGGATCTCGCGGACGACTGTCGCCACAAATCCGTAGAAATCCGACGCAAGGCTGCCCACCAGCATGATGGCAAACAGCAGGATGAACATGACAAATACCGTACAAGCGCAGCTGAACACATTCCGGACGAAATTGTATTCATGCATCACCATGAGCCCGATGAACAGAGCGACCAGGCTCCAGCCCGCCCCGAACACCTGGGCGTAGCTGGCAAAGGGCTCTTCCATGACCAGGATGTTGCTCAAAAGCACCGCGCCGATATTTCCCAGAATGAACGGGACCAGGCAGTAGGCCGTGTAGATCCAGATGTCCCTCATCCGCCCCGTGCCGTTTAAGAGCATCGCCACGATCCAGTTGGCGATCACAAACAGCAGAAACGGCAGAAGCGCGGTAGCGAACTGCATGAACACGTTCAGATCGCTCAGCTTATTGTAATTGAAAATGTACCCTGTATTCTGCCGCTGGAAGATCGTGGTCAAAAACAGGACGGCCAGGATGATCACGGAGATCACGGCGCTTCCCTGCCCTTTGAAGCGGATATCGTAGGACGCGTCAAAGGGGTGCCGCACGGTATGGAATGGATTGGTTGCCGATTTTCGATCAAATTTCATTGCTTCGCCCTCCTTTTCAACCGTCCGATCAGCCGAAACGCCACGATCAGCACAATAAGTATCCCTACGAACGCCGGGCCGTACTGCCGTACCAGCACCAGGCGGTTCTTGCCGAACGACCGGGAATAGCTGTAGCGGTCGCCGCTGTGGCTCAAGTAATCCAGCGCGTCCGTGTACTCCTCTTCCTGCGCGTACACCTTGCCCAATCCGTTGTAGGCCAGCGTGTAATTGGCGTTGCGGGAGAGGACCTGCGCCCAGACCTGGCCGGCTTCCTCGTAAAGACCGTCGTCGTACAGAACGATGGCTCTCTCCACCAGCGCGCCGTACTCCGTCGGCTCAAAAACCGTGATATTGTTTTTCAGACGGTCCAGCACGTAGACCTTCTGTCCGTATACTTCCACGGCGACCGGAGTCGTAAACGTGCCCAGCTGGTTGCCCATTCCTCCGAAGACGGCGACCAGATTGCCTTCCTGGTCCCGCTCAAAGATCCTGCCGCTGGTCAGGTCCACGCCGAATATGAAATCGTCGCGGTTGACCTTCACGTCGATAAACGACGGGTAGCTGGCGCTGCCTCTGGTATACGCGAACTCCTCGTCTCCGAAATTGACTTCCTCGTTCCCCACGCCGAAGTAGATGTTATTGCCCTGGGGGTTCAGCTTCTTGATCTGGCTCTTGGGAAGCTGGGTGCCTACGGTAGAGGTATAGACGAAACCGTCCTTGCTGCAGTCGATGTTGGAATACTCGATCGGCAGGATACTGGTCATCGCCGCCCTCTGCTCGTCGGAAAGCAGGCTCTTCCACATATAGTTGAACAGGACGTCGGCGGTCACTTCTACTTTATTGGCTCCGAAAAAGCCCATGAAGCTTCCGTCCAGGTCGAACTGCAGCAGGCCGTTGTAGCAGCCTCTGGACAGCACATAGACCCTGCCGTACATATCGACTCCCACTTTCGTGGGCGAAAATACGAAATCGTCGGCGATCAGGTTGCTGACCGGCTTTTCAATGGTCTCCTCCACGACCCCGTCCCGGATGACCAGGATGCGTCCCGCGGAGGTCTGGGCCGCGTAGATGACGCCGTCCTCGGCCACATAAAGGCCCTCCACGTCCGTCAGCGGGATCTCCTCCCCGTTCATCTGCACCGTCTCGATGGTCCCCAGGAAATTCAGATCCTGATCCATCAGAACGATCCGGTTGTTGCCGGTGTCCGCCAGGTACAGCGTGCCGTGATCGTCCATAAAGAAATCCTGCGGGACATTGAACGCGCCGGCTCCGATCTGCAGGCCGTTTAAGGCCACGGTCGGCTGATAGCTGGGCGGCGCCGCCACGGAGCCGTCCCACTCGTCATAGGAATAGCTGTTGAAATTGGACTGCGCGCAGACAGTAAGCGGGAACGCAAATACCGCGGCGATCCCCAAACCAGCGCATAATCCGCGAATCCGATGCTGTTTCATATCATCCCTCCTTCAGGCCCGCGAACGTCATCGTTTCCACCACATGCCTCTGCAGCAGGATGAACACGACGATGGGCGGGATCATGAGAAGCACGGAGCCTGCCATGCCGGAACCCATCCTGGCGTAGGCGTTGGACGCGCTGATCTGCTCCAGGGCCACTTTCACGACCTTCAGCTGCTCGTCGTAGACCAGCTCCTTGGACAGGCCGTTCCAGATATTGACGAACTGGAAGATGAACACCGTAAGCGTCGCCGGCTTTACATTCGGGAACACGATCTGGAAATAGATCTTCCACTCGTTCGCGCCGTCGATCCGGGCCGCCTCGATCAGCGAATCCGGAAGCTGCTCGATGAACTGCTTCATCAAAAACAATCCCAGAGAAGCTCCGATGCTCGGAAGCAGATAGGCCCAGTATGTATTCAGAAGCTTCAACTTCGAGATGATGATGAACGACGGCAAAAACGTGACCTGGCCCACAAACATCAGGCCCAGCAGGATCACGGCGAACAGCGCGTCCTTGCCGGGGAAATTATGCTTGGCCAGCGGATAGGCCGCCATGCCGGCAAAGATCACATGCAGAAGCGTTCCCAGGATCGATACGAACAATGTGTTAAACAGATACCTGGAAAACGGCACCCACAGATTCGACATCAGCTGGAACAGTTCCGTATAATGCTCTCCCGTGGGCCGCAGCACATAGAGTCTCGGCGGGAACTGGAACAGTTCCTCGGACGGCTTAATGGACTGGATGAACGTATAGTACAGAGGGAACGCCATGAACGCGCCCAGTACCAGCAGCAGGAAGATCACCAGGCCGTTGCCGATCTTCGACCTCCGGTTGTCGATCCCGAGTTTTTTCTTTCTCTTTTTCATCTTGATCATGATCCTCGTCCTCCTAATGTCCCATCCGGCCGATGAGCCAGGTCACAAATTTCTTGGAATACTGCATCATCACGACCAGCACCACGCCCATGGCGCAGGCATAACCGAACTCGTACCGCAGGTTGCCGTAGTCCATGATGTGGGTCACGATCGTCTCGCCTGCGTACCCGGTGCTGGGAAGACCGGCCAGCGTGGCGGACACATCGCCTACCGCGAAACAGTTGACGATCTGCATGACCGCGCCGAAGATCATCTGGTTGGCCATAGAGGGGATCGTGATGTACCACAGCTCCTGGAAGCGGTTCTTCACGCCGTCCATCATGCCAGCCTCGTACAGGGTCTTATCCACGTTCTGGAAGCCGGCGATAAAGGTCAGGAAGCTGATGCCCATGCTCATCCAGAGCTGCACGATGATCAGCACCGGCATGATATACGCCTCGTCCGTCAGCCAGCCGATGGGCTCGTTCAGCAGTCCGAACTTCATCAGAAAGCCGTTGATCAGTCCGTACTGGTCGGAGCTGAAGATCAGGCGCCACACGCTCCAGCCCGCCGCTCCGACGATGGTCGGGATGTAGAACAGGGCCGTGACCAGCGCCCTGGGAAGCGGCTTCAGTTCATTGATCAGCCACGCCACCAGGAAACAGATCACATAGCTGGCCGGTCCGATGATGATGGAGAAGATCAGCGTGTTCTTCAGCGCGACGATGAAATACTCGTCGTTTAAGAATACCTGCAGGTAATTCTCCACCCCCACAAAGATCGGGGCCTGCACCATATCGTAGTCCGTAAAGCTCAGAATAATCGACAGCACGACCGGAAAGATGGTGAATATCACAAAAAAGATCAGGAAAGGCGCCATCATCAGCCAGCTCGTCCGGTACCGTTTAAAATAATCCGCTATGCGGTTTGGTATGCTCATTTTTTTCGCCTGCATCGCTTACTCTCCTTTCCTGGCTTCCAGCTGCGCCTGCTTGCGCAGGAGCTCTTCGTCCACCGCGTTCATCCAGTAATGCAGCGTATCCCTGGCGTTCTCTCCGTTGTAATAGACCTGGCGGAACGCGTTGTCCACGTTGCGGGATACATAGTAGCCGCCCGGGATCTCCGGGACCTCCACCACGTTGTCCCACTGCTCCAGCAGAAGCTCTTTCTCCTCGTCGGTCCAGTAGCTGTTCTTGAACGCTTCCAGGTTCGCCGGGGTATGACGGCCGAGGGTGCTCAGCTCCGCCTCGATCTCCTCCGAATACATCTGTTGCGTTTCCGCGCTGCTCCACCATTTTACAAACTCCCAGGCCGCGTCCTTGTCCTCGCAGTTTTTCAGGATGATGCTGCAGGTGCCGCTGGCGCTGGTGGCGCGGTTCAGATTGCCGTTTGCGTCCGGCGTCCCGGGGATCGCCGTCATGATCCACTGTCCCGCGATCTCCGGCGCCGCCTCCGAGAGATTGTTATATAATCCGTAGGTCGAGATGATGATCGGCATCTCTCCTGTACGGAACCGGTTGAAATCGTCCTTATACAGCTCAAAATCATACTGTACGTAGAAATTCACCCACTGCTTAAACGCTTCGAACGCCTCGGAATCCTTCAGGCTCGTCACCGTCCCCTCCTCCGTATCGCGGTAGATCGGGATGTTCCTCTGGGCCAGGAGCGTCGGCAGCAGATTGATCGTGCCGATGCCGTTGTTCATGGTCGCGTAGCCGTCGGTATAGGGCAGGCCGATGGACAGGCTGTTGGCCTGCAGGATCGGAAGAAGCGCCATCAGTTCGTCCCAGGTATTGGGAATCTCGATGCCCAGATCCTCGAACACGTCCGTCCGCACGTACATGACGTAGAATTCCTGCGTCTCCGGGATCGCGTAGGTGGAACCGTCGTATTCATAAGGAACGAACGCGCTGCCGGAATACTCCGTGCGGAGCGAATCGAAGCCCTCCATCTCATTCACAGGCGTCACGGCTCCGCGGAACGCCAGGTTCATGGCCTCGCCTCTGGAGGTGAAGATGTTCACATCGGGTCCCTGCCCTGCCAGAGTCGCTTTCACCAGAGCGCCCTCCACCAGGCTGATGTTGACGCCGATGCCGCTCTGGGGCGTGAAATAGACGTCGATCAGACGCTTCATGACGTTGGCCTGATCGCGGCCCTTGCCCATCCAGATCGTAAGCGTGCGGCTCTGCGCGCCGGTGTCTGCGGAAGACATTTCACTGTAGGAATGAGAGAACGAACCGACAAAGGTCCGGATCTCGTGTCCGATCCTCCCCAGAAATCCGCTCTCCGCCGTCGGATTCTTCGCTCCTATCCCGGTCAGATACAGATAATCGATCTGCAGGGACTGTTCTTCAAACTCCAGGATCCACTCTGCCAGCGCTTCGATATTCGTCTTAAACACCGACAGGCGGTTGGCGATGGTATAAGGCTTATCCAGGAAAGACACGATCTGCGTCTCCATCTGGGACAGGATACGGGAGGAATAGCACCCCTCGCCGTAGCGCGATTCCAGATACTCTATGTAAGTCCGGATCTCCGTCAGGCTCTTCTGCAGCTTATCCGTCAGATCCGGGATCGCCGTCTCCAGCGCGTAATCGCGATAGATATCCGGCGACGTGCCGGTGATCATGATGATCTCCCGGTACAGAGAGTTGACGTCGTAGAGCGTCGCTTCCATCTGCGTCGCCACCTGCCTGGCCTCTCCCATGACGACCTCCAGACGCAGGTCATGGGCGCCGGCCGTCAGATAAAAACGGTACGGATCTTCCCCCCCGCCCAGGAAGCGGGTCTGCCAGTCTACGTCATAGCCGAACGAAAGCTCTTTCGCTTCCTCGAACGGGACCGTCCCGTCGATCTCCAGACGCCGCAGGCTGCTCTGCCCTTTGTTCTCGTTCTGCCGGTAGCGCAGGCCCAGCTGATAGAAGCCGTCCTGCGGGACCTCCACCTGCCACTCGATCCACTGGCCGCTGTCGGACCAGTTGCTGCCGCCTTGTCCATGCTCGCCACCGCACGTGTCGTC
>CANQYH010000190.1 GCA_947628025.1 uncultured Lachnospiraceae bacterium
CTGCCGCTGATCCTGCCGCTGTTCTCCCTGTTTGCCAACGCGGTCACGCGCCGGGCCGAGTATCGGGCGGACGCCCACGCCGTCAGCGAGGGATACGGGCCGGAGCTGATCTCCGCCCTCAAAAAACTGTCCCGCGACAGCCTCACGAACCTGGCTCCATCCCCCATCGAGGTCACGCTCTACTACTCCCACCCGACCCTGAGCCAGCGGATCGCGGCGATCGAGCAGGCGGCCGGACGCTGACCCGCGGCGTACTTACCCAGAGCAAACCCGTTTTGGCCCAGCCGGGAATCCGGTAAAAACGGACCATAATTTTTTCATACAGACGGCCTGTTCCGCGCATCGCAGAGCAGGCCGTCCGTTTCCGATCTTTCTCTCGGTTTTCCGGTTCATTCCACAAAATAGCAATAATCGAGTATCACGTTGCCGTGCTCGTCGGGCGTCGTGTAGCGCGGGCACAAGCCGTTCTCGAACGACCACACGCGGCCGCGCTCATCGTGCCGCACTTTCATTCCCGCACGCTCGAGCGCGCCGCGGCAGCCGCCGGTCTGGTGGGTGTCGCCGCCCTCCCTGCCGTAGATCCAGCAGGTGCCCAGCGCGCACGCCGGGAGATCGATAAAATCAAACCCGCCGGGGACCGCGGTGCCTGCCGGCGTGAACATGCCGATAAAATATTCAAATTCATTCTCCCCGCGCATCTCAAGCCCGACGTAGCCTCCGCCGTTCTCCCAGATTGCGAGGATCGAACCGACGCCTCCCATGGCCCGCTCAATCTCGTCGAACCAGCCGTTGGCGAACCATTCGCCCCAGTTGCCGTAACCGGCGTATTTCTTCCCAATAAAGCGCATCGCGGGCACTTCTTCCCTGTAAGTCTTGATGATTTCCGCCATGTTTTTATCCTCCGTGGCATTTTATTCGGTTTTTATCCGTACCGGTACGAAGATCGTTTCGGAAAACAGCCTGCTTTCCTCGACATAGCGCTCGAACTCGTAGTCCCGGCGCCGTTCATAGCGGCTCTGCGGCAGCCAGACGTCCCGGATATAGTCCCACGTCCTGCCGACCGTGCGGATGAAGTCGATGTGCGTCGCAGGGGGCGTTTGGAACACGCCATAGAGCCCGCCCTGCAGCGAAAGCGTGACCGTGCCGCTCGTATCACCCGCCGCGTCGCGCTCGTCGACGCCGATCCAGTAATCGAGGCGCTTCGCGGTTTCGTTCCACCGGCACACGCCGTAGTCGGCGACGGTCCGTCCGCCCGAAAGCCGCGCCGAAAGTCCGTTTACATTGTACCTGTTCCAGAATTTCGTCGGATCGTCCTCGTCGCTCGGAAACGCGACGATGCGGAACGCGTCCAGCTCTACGATATCGCACAGCGGTCCCTCGCACTTTTGGACGAGTTCGAACCGGCCGTATAGCTTCAGACTGTTTCCGTGCCGGCGGTACTCGGTCGGCAGAATATGGTGCTCCGCCTTGAACGCGCGTATGAAATTTTCTTTCGAGTTAAAGCCGTACTCAAACGCGATGTCGCTGATGGGGCGGCCGCCGTCGCCGCGCTCCATGCTCCCGACGATCTCGGAGATGCGGCGCTTTCTTATATAGCTGGCGGGCGTGAGCCCAACGAAACGCTTAAAAATGCGCAGAAAATGGTACTCCGAGTAACCGATGGCGGCGGCGACCTGTCCGACGCTTATGTCGTTTTTGAGATTTTCCTCGATATAGTCGATCGCTTTCTGGATCGTAGAAAGGCTTTCCATGCTGTCTCCTGTCTGTGATCACAGAGATAGTATAGCATATGTCAGGCGCGCGGGATTGATAAAAATTGCGCTTTACAGATCCTTTTGCACGTACCCTTCTCAACAGGAACAAGGCCGGACACACGGAAAATATGTCCGGCCTGCTCTGGATTGCGTGTCACTCTAAGGATTTATTTGAATCCCTGCTCTTTCATGGCCTGATCGCCGGAAGCGGTAAAGGACTCGCCGCTGGATTGGGAATCATCACCGTTCGCGATTACGTACGCGGCGTTCCTGTTGACCAGAACGACACCGTTGGAGTTCATAGCGTGGCCCCAGTCGCAGACGACTCTGGAGTGCAGCCAGTCATAGATCTCGGCATCCTGCTCGGTGCAGAAAGAGCCCAGCTCGCCCGGCGTATAGCCCAGGTTCACATACTCTTCGCCCTTGCTCTCGGCTTCCCACATCTTATATCTTCCCTCTGCGCCGGCCGGGCCGCACAGGTCGACAAAATCTTTCGCGATCAAATGAAGAACGATGTCCGGAATGTCTTTCGCGTCAGCGGCACGGTACTCTGCTTTCGGAACCAGAACGTCGGTCCACATGGGCTGCACCGTCTTGTAGTTCTTGCCCAGGTTCGTATAGTTACCTCGGCAGGTTACGTACTTGGAATCCCACGGCCACGGAACGATGCCCCACTCGCCAAGGCTATCCTGCAGACTTTCCATCTGCCAGGCCTCTGCCATGGTGATCACATGGGTACCGGGGTCGTAGACCGTGCTCAGAGTATCCAAACCAAAAGTCTGGTAGGCAGAGATACCGCCGCCCTCCATGACCTCAACGTCCGTGATCGGATACGCAAGACCTAACTGAAGCAGCTGTTTGTAGAAATCCAGAGCGGAACAATACGCTTTGTCAGCCATATGGATATCGCCGTCGGAATCAACGGAAACCACGCCGTTGGCTGCGGGAGCCATGGATACCCAGTGATTGGTATGTACGCCGATCGGATAGGTGCCGTCCGGCAGCTTGCTCTTCAGCTCGGTCAGGTACTCGATCGCGTCCTTATAGCTCCATTTGCCCTGCTCGAACAGGTCGGTCGGGGTCGTGTCCATACCGATGGACTCGAGGAAATCGCGGCTGTAGACCATAACGTAAACGCTGCCCATGTTATCATAGGTCCAGCCGTAAGTATGGCCGTCCCAGGTGCCGGCTTCCGTATAGATCGAACCCATCTGCAGCTGATCTACATCTGCCGTAATGTCGGTAAGATAATCACGCAGGCCAACAACGACATCGTCGCCCTGGCAGAAGATGTCGGCGTATGCTTCGCCGTCGTCGATGCCGGCCAGGATCATGTCCATGGTGGAGTAGTCTTCGTCTTCTTCCAGCTCGGTGTACTCGAATTGAATGTTATACTTCTCTTCTACCTGATGAGCGAAATCCCACATCGGGTTATCCTCGCTATTGTCGCTCAGGCTGCCGAATATACCGCCGCTGACACGAACGACCGCCCCGCCGAAATCATACTGAGAAGCCGCTTCCGTGGTCTCGGGCGCTGCCGGCGCAGAGGTCTGCTCCTTGGGCGGCATCTTCGTCCGCGTCTGTACCGCGCCGTTCTCTACCCACGCGCCGTCTGTGTTCACCGTGTACCCATCCGGCGTGGTCGTATCGGCATACATATAACCGTTGGCATCAAAACAGTAACTCTCCTCAACGCCGTCCTGGTTCCCGTCGAGCCACTCCCAGCAGCTGACCGGATAACTGCCGTCGTCGTTCTGCCACCACCAGCCGACGTTGTCTTTCTTCCATTCTCCCGCAAAGGCCGTCAGGCTCATGGATGCCGCCATCACTACCGCAGCGGCTGCTGTCCAAAATCGCTTCCTCAT
The DNA here is from genome assembly GCA_947628025.1 of uncultured Lachnospiraceae bacterium. GTDB lineage: Bacteria > Bacillota > Clostridia > Lachnospirales > Lachnospiraceae > UBA3402. The sequence goes on from CANQYH010000190.1 coordinate 3,620, forward strand.
AAAACATCCTCGCTTTCTGTGGAGTCATACCCCCCACTGGTAATTTATATCGGCTGCCTCGCAGCTTCGATCCTTACTTGGCCGAGCAACCATTTTCCAATAGTACATCATAACACAAATGTAGTTACGATACAAGTTGTATCTAATATAAATCTTATAAATCTCATTCTGGACGTAAAATAGTTATACAGATGGTTATTGGAAAAGGTGGTGACGTTATGGATACGCATGATCGTTTGCAGCAGCTGCTGCGCGAGCGTAGATGGACGGAGTACAGGCTGGCAAAAGAGTGCGGGCTGGCACAGTCCACGATCGGCAATATTTTCCGCAGGAATACGATTCCGTCAATCGACACGCTGGAAACGATTTGCAAAGGATTCGGCATCACCCTGTCGCAGTTTTTTACGGACGAAAACCTTGTGGAACTGAGCCCCGAATTGAAAGAACTGTTCGACGCCTGGGTCTGCCTGAAGCCGAACCAGAAAAAAGCCGCGCTACTGATGCTGAAAGCCATGCGCAGCGACGCGGAGCAGGAGCCCTATGGCAATGATACGGATTTTAGCGAAGAACTGGCCAGATAAATGTTTTGAAACTGGCTTTTTGTAAGTCCGCACCATGGAGCAGCGCGTCCTAAAAGCGGTTTCCTCGTCTGGCCTCATCTACAGTCTTTTATATACCTGGCCACGGTTATCTATATCAATCACGTATACAATCAATTGTCCATGATCTACGGTATATATAACCCTATAATCTCCAACGCGCAGTCTCAGTAAATCGCCATGGCCTTTTACTTTTTTGATATCTTCGCCGTTCGGCAATTTTTCGATTGCACTCACAAGGCGTTTTCTTTCGGTTTGGGGCAATCGGTCAATAAATTTTTTGGCTGGCTTTTTGATGATAATTTGGTACATTAACCATCAAGCCCCCATTCTTTCATGCATTCTTCCAGTGTATAGCTTTTATCTTTTTCCGGATCCGGATCATTTTCATAATTTTCAACCATTCGCTGGCAGAAAGCATCATCTGCTTCTTCGTCTGCCGCTACGCCCTGGACATACGCCAACACATAACCAATCTTATAATCCGGAATAATATCCAATAATTGTATAATCTGTTCCTTACTGCTCATTTCGTTTTACACTCCTCTCCTCCGTTCGATAATTATCACTTATCTATATCGTAACCCATTTTATATGTCATGTCAAATAGTAAAGGAAACATTATATATTACACAAACTTGTTCGGATGAGTGCGTCAAGGCGGACCATACCCATCGATCGTACTCTTCAGATATTATGCAGCACAAAATGCAGCACGGAAAAGAAAAAAGCCCGCAACTACGAGCTTTTCGGATGGAGCTGACGGGATTTGAACCCGTGTCCAAAAACCAATTCCCTGTTCTTCTACTATCATAGCCGCTTCTTTGACATTCCCTCCGCCGCCCGGGAAGCAGCACCCTGACGGTTTTAGTAGCTTCATGATACGCCCATACGCGCAAAGCTTAACGCATGTCGTTTCTCACATCGTCGACGCCGGGATCTCAGCGTGTGAGTGCACTGAGGCCGACGGCTGCAATTAAGCAGCTAATGCTAAATTATCTTCAGCGTTTATATTTAGGTTTGCCATTTAACGCATAGCATGCGGATAGCTTCACCAGCTGCATGATCCCTGTCGAAACCAGTACAGCCCCTTACTGGCTGTGCTTTTAAAGCACTGTAAACAGAATAACACATTTCCCGGCAGATGTCAAACGGAGATTTTATTTCGCGCCGCTTCACCGCAGCTTTTCCTTAAACTCTCTCTGGATCTCCCGCTTCTGGTCCTTTTTCGCGATGTCTTCCCTCTTGTCGTAGAGCTTCTTGCCGCGGGCCAGGCCCACCTCGACTTTCACCAGGCTTCCTTTAAAATAGACCTGCAGCGGCACCAGCGTATAGCCTTTCTGTGACATTTTCGCGTCCAGCCTGCGGATCTCCAGACGGTGCAGGAGGAGCTTGCGCACCCGCAGCGGGTCCCGGTTGAAAATATTCCCCTTCTCATAAGGGTTGACGTGCATCCCGTAGATAAAGACCTCTCCGCGCTCGATGCGGATATAGGACTCCTTGATGCTGCACTTGCCCATGCGGATCGATTTCACCTCGGTGCCGTACAGCTCGATGCCTGCCTCGAATTTATCTTCAATAAAATAATCGTGATACGCCTTTTTGTTATTGGCGATCAGCTTTACCGATTCTTTTGCCATGATCCTCCCCTCATTCCGCCGCGCGGCCGGTCATTCTTCATATACTGCAAACTCAACGACATGCTTCCACATATCGACACCCTTTACCCGGATCGTGACTCTCTGGCCCAGCCTGTAACATCCGCCGAACTGCCGTCCGGCCAGTTCCATGCGTTCTTTGCTGAAATTGTAGCGGTCCGCTCCCAGCGTGCTGACCGGCACCATGCCCGTCACCGTATCCGGCAGTTCCACATAAAACCCCCAGGCGCTGACGTCCGAGATGACGCCCTCACGGATATCCCCGATATGCTCGAGCATATACTCGCATTTTTTCAGCTTTTCGATTTCCCGCTCCGCCTCGGCGGCCCGCCGCTCCATCGAGGAAGACCAGGAAGCCACCTGCGGCAACAGATCTTCATAATGGGCGATGCGCTGCGCAGTCAGGCCGTCC
>CANQYH010000191.1 GCA_947628025.1 uncultured Lachnospiraceae bacterium
ACGGAGAGAAAATTTATATAAAAGAAGCAAGAAAACCCAGAAAAATCAATGGGTTTGGCAATTTAACAATTGCCTAAAACAATATGATAAAAGGAGAATAAAACTATGGGAAGAGAAGTGACGTTTGACTATTCCAAGACGGCCGGATTCATTTCCGCGGAAGAGCTTCAGAACATGAAAGCCTCCGTCCTCTGCGCGAAAGAGACGCTCACGGCCAAGACGGGCGCGGGCAACGATTTCCTGGGCTGGATCGATCTGCCGGTAGATTATGATAAGGACGAGTTTGCCAGGATCAAAAAGGCGGCTGCGAAGATCCAGAGCGATTCCGACGTACTGCTGGTCATCGGCATCGGCGGTTCCTATTTGGGAGCCAGGGCGGCCATCGAGTTTTTGACGCACAGCTTTTACAATGTGCTGGATAAGGCGGACCGGAAAACGCCGGAGATTTATTTTGTAGGCAATGGCATCAGCAGCAAATATATCAAGGACTTGCAGGATGTGTTGAAAGGAAAGGACTTTTCCATTAATATCATCTCCAAATCCGGCACTACCACCGAACCGGCGATCGCGTTCCGCGTGTTTAAAGAGATGCTGATCGACAAGTACGGCAAAGAGGAAGCGAATAAGAGGATCTACGCCACCACGGACAAAGCGAGAGGCGCCTTAAAGAGCCTGGCGAACCAGGAGGGCTACGAGAGCTTCGTAGTACCGGATGATGTGGGCGGCCGTTTCTCGGTCCTGACGGCAGTGGGCCTGCTTCCGATCGCGGTCAGCGGCGCGGATATCGACCAGCTGATGGCGGGCGCGGCATACGGGCGTGAGAAAGCGCTGAACGCTCCCTACGAGGAGAACCCGGCGCTTCTGTACGCATCCGTCCGCAATATCCTGCTGCGGAAAGGCAAACAGATCGAGATCGTGGCCAATTATGAGCCCAGCCTCCACTATGTATCTGAGTGGTGGAAACAGCTCTACGGCGAGAGCGAGGGCAAGGATCAGAAAGGCATCTTCCCGGCAGCGGTGGACCTGACCACCGATCTGCACTCCATGGGACAGTTTATCCAGGACGGCGCGCGGATCCTGTTTGAGACCGTGATCTGTGTAGAGGAGTCCGCGGCCGAAGTGGTACTGAAGAAAGAGGACATCGATACCGACGGTATGAACTACCTGGCGGGCAGGAATGTGGACTTTGTCAATAAGAGCGCCATGAACGGTACGATCCTGGCGCACACCGACGGTCATGTGCCCAACTTAAAGGTCAATGTGCCCGCGCAGGACGCTTACTGCCTGGGACAGTTATTCTATTTCTTCGAGTTTGCCTGCGGTATCAGCGGCTATCTGCTGGGCGTGAACCCGTTCAACCAGCCCGGCGTGGAGAGCTACAAGAAGAATATGTTTGCGCTGCTCGGAAAGCCCGGCTATGAGGCGGAGAGAGAAGCGCTGATGAAGAGACTGTGATGAAATGCGCGTTTTAGATAGAGAGTAATATAAAAACCGTCTGCCGCGAAAGCGCGGCAGGCGGTTTTTCAAATCATAGACAGAGTTCTTTCAGTCCTGCGGCCCCAGATACTGGGAGCGGCCGAAACCGATGATCAGCATAAAGATCGGCCCCAGGAAAAACAGCCCGATGGCGTATCCGACCCCGTGGCCGAACGCTCTGGACAGTTTGAGGACGGCCATCAGATTGACCAGGAACGCGATCGCGCCCAGGATCGAGCCGACGCTGTAAAGGAATCCCGACTGGGTGATCAGCACATTGCTTAAATTGAAGCTGACCAGATAGATCCAGTACATGTAGGGATTCGTCCAGGAGATCCGGTACTGGACGTAAACATTGTAAAGCGGGATGAGCGCTTTCCATCCGGGAACGCCCGCTTTGGTGAAGATGCCCCAGTAGGCGACGACCTGGATCACATAGACCAGCAGGACGATGAAAAGGATGATCCCGATGTAAGCCAGAAAAATGCCTAATAAAATGGAAATTGAACTGCCCATACAAATTCCTCCTTTGAAAAAATCGGATATTAAAATTTATTCTAAACCCTTGTCCGAAATTTGTCAAATAATTATTCTTCGATCACCTGTATCTCCAGATAATCAAACGGGATGTGTTCAATAAAACTGTCCTGTCCGAAGCGGGTCCGGGATCTCCGCTTGAATTCCTGCACATTTGCATCCAGCCAGATCGGTTTTTCCAGGTCAAACGCGTAGCAGATCTCTTCCAGCGCGTGAAATACCATTTCCGTTCTGGATCTTGTGTAATCGCCGTCGGCAACGATGATGTCGCGCAGTACCTTGCCGTTCTTGGTCTGCTTCCCCCACATACGGAACATGGCGGTATTCCTCCTTTCGCGAGGCGGCTGCACGGACGGCCGCCGGTTTGTGATCCCGGTATAGCGCAGACGGCGTGCCGGGGATATTTTCGTATGAAACTTTTCTGAAAATAACATACCATCCGCCCGGCGGAATGTCAAGCTTCCCGCGCATAAACCCGCCCGGCCTTGTCTATAATAGAGGTAAAAATTGAACCGGATGGAACAGAATGGAAACTTGCAGAGAGCTTTATTATTTTGATACCATGAGAGAGTTTGAACCGCCGAAGCTGGCGGCCAGGCTCTATCTGATGATACGCGAAGAGATGCGGAGGGAGAAGAAAAGCAAGGCGCTGGTGCTGTGCATTGGTACGGACCGCTCCACGGGGGACAGTCTGGGACCGCTGATCGGCTATCATCTGCGAAAACGCGGGATGAAGCACATCCAGGTGGTGGGGACGCTGAACCGGCCGGTCCACGCCATGAACCTGAACGAGACGGCCGCGTTGCTGAAACGGTATTATCCGGATCATCTGGTCATAGCGGTGGACGCGTCGGTGGGGGCCGGCGGACGCGTGGGCTGCGTCACGCTGGGGCGGGGAGCGATCCGGCCCGGCCTGGGAGTCAGCAAAAGCCTGCGTCCTGTCGGAGATATTTTCATCACCGGCATCGTCAGCGGCTGCCGCTCGGAAGACCCGCTGATGCTGCAGAGCATTCGGCTGGGTACGGTCATGCAGATGGCGGAATGTATCAGCGAGAGCATTTTCCTTGTCGAAAAATTATGGGAGACGGCGGCGTTTGTTTGACAGATTCCGCATTTTTGTTGTGCTATGATATCTCCGACAAGGCGGTATGCCAGGACGTACCGGTTCTAAGCGGCTCGGAAGAGATACATAGATCAGCGGCGGTGCGCGGGACCGGGAGTGAGACTTGAAAGAAGCTGCGGGGTGAACTTATGGGAGAATTATACGATCCGTATCCGAAGCTGCCCAGAAATATCAGGCAGATCGGGGAACGCGATCAGTCGGTGAGACTGTATCTGGAAGATTATGTCAATACGTATCTGAAACGTTTATATCCGAAAGGCGGACAAGATCTGCGGGCGGGAGTGCTGCTGGGGACTGCCGAAGACCGGAACGGCACGCCTTATCTGTTTGTGGACGGAGCGCTGGAGATGGAGGATGTGACGGAGACAGGAGAAAAAGTGGCTTTCACGGATGCTGCCTGGAAAAAGACCTATCAGGCCATGGAGCAGATGTTCCCCAAGCGGGTGATCCTGGGGTGGTTTTTGTGCGGCGCGGCCGGAAGCGCGCTGAGCCCGGTGAATTACTGGAAAGCCCACGGGCAGTATTTCGCGGGCAAAAACCAGCTGATGTACTTAAACAGCGGCCTGGACGGGGAAGAGGCGGTGTATGTGGCGGCCGCCGATGGTTTTTACCGTCTGAAAGGCTACAGCATTTATTATGAACGGAATCAGATGATGCAGGATTACATGATCCTGCGCAAGGACGTCCGGCGGGTGGAGACCGGCGCGGGCGATCCGGTGATCCGCGATTTCCGGCAGCGGATGGACGAAGCCAAAAGCGAGATCACCAGCAAGCGCAGTTCCGTGCGGGTGCTGGGCGGCCTCTGTACGGCGCTGGGGATCCTGGTGCTGGCGGGCGGCGTGCTCATGATGAACAATTATGAAAAAATGAAGCAGATGGAAGCGGTGCTGGCTTCGGTGCTGCCGTCCGGGGCGTTTTCCGGGGAGACGGAAAAAGATGGGACCCGGTCCGAGGACGAAGACGGCGAGGTGATCGTAGAGCAGGCAGCCGGACGCGTTTACAGAACGATCGCGCCGGAAACCATGGCGGAGCAGGATCCGAACGCGGGAACCGCCGCTGAGGGAGGAGACGGCGATGGACAGGCTTCTTCCGGCAGTACGGTCCAGTTCCACGGTACCGTCGCGGAACCGGAGAACAGTACCGGCGGTTCGGACGGCGCGGATACCGGAGACAATAGCGCGGGCGGTGGTGCAGGCAGCGCGGACGGTTCCGGAGACAGCGCGGGCAGCGGTTCGGACAGCGCGGGGGGAAGTTCCGAAGACAGTGGCGGCAGCCCAAGCGGTGCGGAAAACGGCGGATCCGGCGAGAACGCGGGCGGCGAAGACGGCGGCAATTCCGGCGCTCAGGCTTCGGTCCAGGTGGGGCAGCGTGTCTACATGGTCCAGCCCGGCGACACTCTTTATGGGATCTGCCTGTCCGTCTACGGCGACGGTTCTCAGATGGATGAGATATGCCGTATCAATAACCTGGAAAATCAGGATAAGATTTCCGCCGGACAAAAATTGATTCTTCCTTAATATGGGAATCTGTGGTATACTGTACACGCGGACGGTGCGGATCGAGGGAACGCTCCGCCGCCTGCGCTAAGTACGCCATATCCCCATATACAGGAGAACCAAGGATGAGCGATTTTAATTCCATGGACAGGGAATATAAAAAGAACCAGCTGAGACGCCGGATCATCAGCGCCGGGGATGCCCGGGGGCCGGTGGATTTTGCCGCGCAGCCGGATGAAGACGAAGAAGAGCTGCGTTTGGCGCGGAGAAGATCCCGGCGGCGCAGGACGATCGTTCTCACGGTCCTGCTTTGCCTGATCGCTGCCGCGCTGGGGGCCGTTTACTGGTATCTGAGGTATTATCAGATGACGGCGGCCACGGTAGTCTGGGAACGGCAGATGGAGCAGACGGAGGGCACGTTTACCGCCTATGCCAGTTTCGGCGACAATGTGCTCAAATACACCCGCGACGGCGCGTCGTATATCGACAGCTCCGGCAAGGACATCTGGATCCAGAGTTATGAGATGAACGCTCCCATGGTGGCGGTTTCCGGTGATTATGCGGCCATCGCGGACCGGCAGGGCAATACCATCTACATCTGCGATACGACCGGCTGTCTGGGGATCGCGACCACGATCATGCCGATCTCCCGCGTTACGATCTCGTCCAAGGGCATGGTGGCGGCCGTGGTGGAGGACCAGAGCGCCAGCTATGTGTATTATTATCAGAAAGACGGCACGGAGATGAAGATCTACATCCGCGGCTTCCTCAAGGCCGAGGATACGTCGGACGAGTGGGGCGTCGGCTATGTGCTGGATGCGGCGCTGTCCCCCAACGGCAACATCCTGATGGGCGCTTACTATTATATTCAGGGCGGCGCGCTGAGAAACCGGGTAGCTTTCTACAATTTTTCCGAGGTGGGGAAAAATGTGGAGAACCGTATGGTGGGCGGCTTCCATGATATCTATGAGGACAGCATGATCGCGAAAGTGGCCTGCCTAAATGATACATACGCGGTGGCGTTCGCGGACAACAGCCTGTCGTTTTACAGTCTGCGCGACGAGATGTCCCCGGCGATGGTGCGGCTGATACCGGTAGAAGAAGAGATCCGCAGTATTTTTTACAATGAAAACTATGTGGGGATCATTGTGAGCGACGTGTCGGGGGAGAACGATTACCGCATGGATGTGTACGAGGACGACGGTACAAAAGCGTTTTCGGTCCCGTTTGATTATGAATACATGCACGCGAGCGTGGAGGACGACATGATCTTTTTGTATAATGAGGATTCCTGCCGGGTTTATAACCGTTATGGCAATCTCAAATACGAGGGGACCTTTGCTTTCACGCTGTCCAAGGTCACGAAAGGCCGCCTGCCCAATCAGATCATCGTGACGGGACCGCAGATCATGCAGGAATTGATCTTACATTAGACATTACACATAAAGGAGAAACGACGATGGCAAAAAAATGTATTGGAGTGGACGTGGGAGGTACGACGGTGAAGATCGGCATCCTGGACGAGGAGGGGACGCTGCTGAAGAAATGGGAGATCCCGACCCGGACGGAGGGATGCGGTTCCCGGATCCTCCCGGATGCGGCGGAGTCGATCCTTGCCG
>CANQYH010000192.1 GCA_947628025.1 uncultured Lachnospiraceae bacterium
GCTGCCGTTGGGGCCTACGATCCCGGTGATGCCGTTATGGAATTCAAATACGATCTTGTTGGCAAAGGATTTGAATCCCTGCACTTCAATGCTCTTCAGATACATGGCTCACCTGCGTATTCTTCCGTTTCAGTATGGCGCGGTAGGCCGCCAGCGCCTCCGCGGCTTTCTTGGTGCGGCCGACGCCGCGGCCTGCCTCCTCGTCGCCGATCAGGGCCCTGACCTCAAAGACCTTGTTGTGGTCCGGCCCTTCCTCACGCAAAAGCTCGTAACTCAGTGTGCCGCCGTCCTCCGACTGCACCATCTCCTGTAAAATAGTCTTGCTATCATAAAAGAGCTGCTTGTGCTCGATATCGTTCAAGATAAACCGGTGCACAAACTCCTTTGCATTAGCAAAACCACCATCCAGGTAGACCGCGCCGATCAGCGCCTCCATGGCGTCCGACACGATCGAGGGCCGCATACGCCCTCCGGTGGATTCTTCCCCGCGCCCCAGCAGCAGATACTCGCCCAGCCGCAGCTCCTCCGCGCACAGCGCCAGCGTCGGCTCGCAGACGATGCTGGCCCGCAGCTTCGTCATCTCCCCCTCCTGCTTGTCCTCATAACGTTCGAAAATGAAATCGCTGCACACCAGTTCCAGCACCGCATCCCCCAGAAACTCCAGGCGCTCGTTGCACTCCGGCTTGGGCAGCCGGTGCTCGTTGGCGTAAGAGCTGTGGGTCATGGCCCGGCGAAACAGGCTTTTGTCCTTAAATTCGTAACCGATGCCCAGTTCCAGCGCTTTTAGATCTCGGTTCATTCATTCCTCCTTAACGTCCGTTCTTCCTGTTATTACCACACAGGCGCTGCGTATGGGCCATCCCCCCCGCAGCGCCTGCCTCTTAGCTGTCTTCTGCCCCGCGGCGCTCTCCGCCGCCCGGCCTCAGTTCAACGCGTTCTTGATCTGCTCCACCGCGTCGCCTACCGTCACGATATGCTCCACGGCGTCCTGCGGGATCTCGATATCGAATTCTTCCTCGATTCCCATGATGATCTGAAAGACATCCAGAGAATCCGCTCCCAGGTCATCCACAAATGTCGTAGACATCGTGATATCCTCCGCGTCAATGCTCAGCACCTCCGCAATGATCTCCTGCAGCTTTTCGAATTCCATACTGTTTCGCTCCTTTCTCCTTAATTTCCTTGCTCTTCGCCTGATTTGGAAACCCCCGCCGTCAGGCTTTCTTTTATTTTTTGATTCATATCCTGCTCTTTAAATGCCGCGCACTGGAGCACCGAATGGCATATCTCCGTGGCCGTGGAATTGCCGTGGGCTTTCACCACCAGCCCGTTCAGTCCCAGAAGCGGCGCGCCTCCGTACTGGCTGGCGTCAAATTTCTTCAGGGTCTCTTTCAGTGCCGGTTTCACCAGAAGCGCTCCGACCTTGCTGCGAGTCGAGGTCATCATGCCTTTCTTGACCATGCTGATCAGCGTAGCGCCGACGCCCTCGTACAGCTTTAAGATCACGTTGCCCACAAACGCCTCGCAGACGATCACGTCCGCGCCGCCGTGGGGGATCTCCCTGGCCTCGATGCTCCCGATAAAATGGATATCCCCGCAGGCTTTCAAAAGCGGGAACGTCTCTTTCACCAGGGCGTTGCCTTTCTCCTCCTCCGCCCCGATATTGACGATCGCCACCCTCGGCTGTTTGATACCTATGACGTGCTCCATATAGATAGAACCCATCCGCGCAAATTGCACCAGATGAGAGGGCCTGGCGTCCACATTGGCTCCACAGTCGATCAGGAGCGAAACGCCCGTCTCCGTGGGGATCAGAGGCGCCAGCGGAGGCCGCTCCACGCCTCTCACCCGGCCGACGATGGCCTGTCCGCCTACCAGGACCGCTCCCGAACTGCCGGCCGAGACGAACGCGTCCGCCTCGCCTTTCTTCACCAGGTTCATGCCCACCACGATGGAGGAATCCTTTTTGCGGCGGATCGCGTTTACCGGAGGCTCCTCCGTCGCGATCACCTCCGTCGCGTTCACGACCGTCACGCGGGTCCGGTCGCAGTCGTGCTTCGCCAGCTCCGCGTTCACGGCCGCCTCCTGTCCCACCAGCAGGACCTGGATATCCGCCCGCTGCTGCGCCGCCTGCACGGCTCCGGCTACGATCTCCCCGGGGGCGTTGTCGCCGCCCATGGCATCTACCGCTACCCTGATCATACTCTGACGCTCCTTCCCTCTTTCAAACGTCCAACTACATGCTACTATATATCATATCTCTCTATAAATCAACTATAATTTTTCGGGTTCTCCCACGCCGCAAACGGTTTTTCCGCAAAACGGCGACGGTCTCGCACGCTTCCCGCATGAAAACCGCCGCTGCGATATCCCCGTACACAGGAAAAAGACCGCCGTAAAATATGAATCCGTTCACCGTCCTGCGCGGCTCTCATAGGACGCGCCGTCTGTTCTGACACATCCGGTCCATTCTATGAGAGCCATGCAGGCTTATGCGGATAAAACACATTTTACAGCGGCCCCGCCTGTTTCCACCTAATCGCATACGCGGTCATTCCTCAACCGGAATGATCTCTCTCTTATTGTAGGTCCCGCAAGCCTTGCAGACTCTGTGCGGCATCATCAGCGCGCCGCACCGGGAGCACTTCACCAGATTCACGGCGTTCATCTTGAAGTTCGCCGATCTCCGCTTATCCCTCCTGGCTTTGGAAGTCCTGTTTTTCGGGCAGATAGACATGGTTTACACCTCCTTAAACTGATTGAAAATATCCTGGATCACAGACATCCTGGGGTCAGGCGCCGTCCTGTCGCAGTTACAGGGCGCCATGTTTAAATTGGCCCCACATCTATTACAAATCCCCTTGCAGTCTTCTTTGCACAGGACTTTCATAGGCAAGTTCAGCAATAATTCATCGCAAACCAACTGATCGACATCCAGTGTATAACCTTGCAAATAGGGTTGTTCCTCCAGAGCCTCGGTCCGCTCCCTCTCGGACAGCTTCATATCCAGCGTCCGTTCCAGATCCAGGGAAAACGGCACCTTTACGGGTTCCAGGCAGCGGCTGCACGGGATGATCAATGCCAGTTCCACCCCGCCTGTAAGCTCGATCGTCCGATCGCCTACATTCGTCAGATGGAGCCTCGCCGGCGTCTGGTCCACCAGCTCATAATCTCCCTCCGCGGCCGGAAAATGGGTCATCTCCACTTCCGCCGTCACATCCAGCTCCTTGCCGTCTCTGGCAAACAGTTCGGTCAGGTTTATCTGCATAATATCTCCTAACACGCACCTAAATATTATACAAAGGCGCGAAAACTTTGTCAACCTATATTTTTTAAAAATTACGAAATCTCAGCCGATTCTCCGCGCCTGTCCTCTATATCTGGTTATAAGGCTTCCGGTACGGCGGAATATGTTGGGATATGCCGCCGTACCGGCCGTTTGCATCCAATATCTGCGGCCCCGGGTACTACTGCACCAGACGCAGCGTCTCCCTCGCGATCGCCAGCTCCTCGTTGGTCGGGATCAGCATGACTTTCACCTTGGACGCCGCGGAAGAGATCACCGCGTTCTTGCCTCTGACGTCGTTGGCCTCATCGTCGATCTCCACACCCAGGTAGCCCAGGTACTGGCAGACCGCCTTGCGGGTCTTTTTGTCGTTCTCGCCGACGCCCGCGGTGAACGCGATCGCGTCCACGCCGTTCATGGCCGCCGTATACGCGCCGATGTACTTGGCCACACGGTAGATGAACGCCTCCAGCGCCACCTGCGCGTCATGATTGCCGGCCTCGGCCGCTGCGCCCAGATCGCGAAAATCGCTGGACACGCCGCTCATGCCGAGAACGCCGGACTTCTTATTCAGGATATTCAGCACCTCGTCCACGGTCCTGCCTTCGTTGTTGCAGATGAACTGCACGACGGCCGGATCGATGTCGCCGCTGCGGGTGCCCATGATCAGGCCCTCCAGCGGGGTCAGGCCCATGCTGGTGTCCACGCACTTGCCGCCGATGGAAGCGGAAATGCTGGCTCCGTTGCCCAGATGGCAGACGATGACTTTCGCATGGTCCGGATCCAGGCCGCCGAACTTGATCGCTTCGCCGGACACGAACATATGGCTGGTGCCGTGGAAGCCGTAGCGGCGGATGCTGTATTTCTCATAATATTCCTTGGGGATCGCGTACATATACGCTTTTTCCGGCATCTTCATGCCGAACGCCGTATCCCAGACGGCCACGTTGGGCTTGCCCGGCATGGCGGCCTCGCAGGCCTCGATGCCCATCAGGTTCGCCGGATTGTGCAGCGGCCCCAGCGGGAAACACTCGCGGATCACCGCTTTCACATCCCCGGTGACCAGGCAGGAATCGCTGTACTTGGTACCGGCGTGGAGGACGCGGTGTCCGATGGCGGTGATCTCGTCGGTACTCGCGATCACGCCGTGATCCGGATCCTGCAGAGCGTCCAGCACCAGCTTGATCGCCACGTTATGATCGGGCATGGGCTCCTCGACCACATATTTATCTTTGCCGGCCGGCTGATGGGTCAGCTTGGAACCGTCGATACCGATCCTCTCGCAAAGTCCTTTGGCGATCACGCCCTCGTTCTCCATATCGATCAGCTGATATTTCAGGGAAGAGCTTCCGCAGTTGACGACTAATATTTTCATCTCGATCTACTCTCCTTTATGCTCCGATTATTTTACGATCTCGCCCATGACTACGCCGGCGCAGCCAGCCGCGTTGGACTCGTCCGTATCGATGTGCATCGCCAGCGCATAGCTGTCGCTCACGCGCACCACCACGTCGCCGAAGATCAGGCTCCGGCCGTCGGTATCGATCTTTACGGACACGATATCGCCGTTGCTCACGCCCAGCTCTTTCGCGTCGGCCACGGTCGCGTGGATATGGCGCTTCGCCGCGATCACGCCCTCCGGGATATCGATCTCGCCCTTGGGGCCGACGATCTTGCACGCGCCGCTGCCCGCGGTATCGCCGGACTCGCGGATGGGAGCCGTCACGCCGATGGAACGGGCGTCGGTCAGGGACAGTTCAACCTGGGTGGCCTTTCTCACCGGACCGAGGATCGACACGCCTTTCAGCTCTTTTTTGCTGCCCACGATGGTGACTCTCTCCTCGCAGGCAAACTGTCCCGGCTGAGACAGATCCTTTTTCTTCGTCAGCTGATAGCCCTCTCCAAACAGGGTCTCCAGATCGGCCTGGCTCAAATGAATATGACGCGCGCTGGTTTCAACAATAAACTTCATGATGGTATCCTCTCCTATTCTAATGAAATTTTCCGGCACTAGGCCAGAGTGCTGTTTTTATTTTAGGTGGTTTATCACGTTTTTTCAAGTCCCTGCGGGGAAATAATTTGTATTTTTTACCAGACAATACGCCGGCCCGCGGCGGCTCTCCGATTCCCCGTCATTTCTCCGCGGCTTTCGTCATATGTATCACCAAACCCTCTCTATGAGGTTCTCTATGAACACTCCCTCTCACGTCATCCGCCGCAGCGCGGAACTGTTTTTCCTGGCCGTACTCTGCTTCTGCATGGGGGACGCCGCCGCGCGCCTGGCGGAGCGCTACCCGCTTCACGCGCAGGAGGACGCCGCCGCCCTGCCCGCCTCCTCGGAGGGCAGCTGGGGCCTGAGTTTCCAGGAGGAGGGCAAGCCGCCCGTCGCCAACGCCACCGCCGCCTATCTGAAGCAGTTCGACGCATTCTACGCCCGGGAAACCGACGAAAAAGTGCTCTACCTGACTTTCGACGCCGGCTACGAAAACGGAAACACCGAAGCGATCCTCGACGCGCTCCAAAAACACAAGGCCCCGGCGGCGTTTTTCCTCGTGGGCAATTACCTGGAAACCAGTCCCGACCTGGTGAAGCGCATGGTCGCAGAGGGACATATCGTCGGCAACCACACCTACCACCACCCGGATATGTCCAAGATCTCTACGAAAGAAAGCTTTGAAAAAGAACTGAACGACCTGGAGACCCTTTTCGAGGAGACGACCGGCCAGGCCATGAAGAAATATTACCGGCCGCCTCAGGGAAAATATAGCGAGAGCAATCTGAAGATGGCAAAAGAAATGGGTTATAAAACGTTTTTCTGGAGCCTGGCCTACGTGGACTGGTACCAGGACAAACAGCCCACGCACGAGGAGGCGTTTGAAAAGCTGCTGGGGCGCATCCACCCAGGCGCGGTCGTCCTG
>CANQYH010000193.1 GCA_947628025.1 uncultured Lachnospiraceae bacterium
CCTGGGCACCGCGCCGGTCTATCCCCAGGTAAAATGGCTCCATGAGCACGGCATTGCGGCCGATGTGATCGTGGGCGCGCGGAACAAAGAGATGATCATTCTGGAGGACGAGATGCGGGCCGTGGCGGGGAACCTTTACATAACGACCGACGACGGTTCTTACGTCCGCAAAGGCATGGGGACCGACGTGCTGCGGGAGCTGGTCGAGAAAGAGGGCCGTCATTACGATGTCTGCGTCGCCATCGGGCCCATGATCATGATGAAATTCGTCTGCCTGCTGACGAAAGAACTGGGCATCCCCACGATCGTCAGCATGAACCCGGTCATGGTGGACGGCACGGGCATGTGCGGGGCCTGCCGCCTGACCGTAGGCGGGCAGGTAAAATTCGCCTGCGTGGACGGGCCGGAGTTCGACGGACATCTGGTAGATTTTAACGAGGCCATGAAGCGGCAGCAGATGTATAAGACCCAGGAGGGCCGGGCGATGTTAAAGCTGCAGGAGGGCGATACCCACCATGGCGGCTGCGGAAATTGCGGAGGTGACAAATGATGGATGTTTTGAAGAAAGTGCCTGTCCGGGAACAGGATCCGAAGGTAAGGGCCGCGAATTTTGACGAGGTCTGCCTGGGATACGATCAGGAGGAGGCCATGGCGGAAGCTTCCCGCTGCCTGAAATGCAAAAACGCCCGCTGCATGGGGGGCTGTCCGGTCTCCATCAATATTCCCGGTTTTATAAAGGAAGTGGAAAAAGGCGATTTTGAGGCGGCCGCCAAAGTCATCGCCGAGGCGTCGGCGCTTCCGGCGGTCTGCGGGCGCGTCTGTCCCCAGGAGACCCAGTGCGAGGGCGTCTGCGTCCGCGGCGTCAAGGGCGAACCGATCTCCATCGGCAAGCTGGAGCGTTTCGTGGCGGACTGGTCGCGGGAACATGGGTTTGCGCCGGAGGCTCCCGCAGAGACCAACGGGCATAAGGTAGCGGTCATCGGTTCCGGCCCGTCGGGACTGACCTGCGCCGGAGACCTGGCGAAGCTGGGCTATGAAGTGACGATCTTTGAGGCGCTGCACCAGCTGGGCGGCGTATTGATCTACGGGATCCCGGAGTTCCGTCTGCCGAAAGACACGGTGGTAAAGACCGAGATCGAGAATGTGAAAAAGCTGGGCGTAAAGATCGAGACGGACGTGATCGTCGGCAAATCCGTGACCATCGACCAGCTCCTGGACGAGGAGGGGTTTGAAGCGGTCTTTATTGGCTCCGGCGCGGGGCTGCCCATGTTCATGGGGATTCCCGGCGAGAACGCCAACGGCGTCTTTTCCGCGAACGAGTACCTGACCAGGAGCAACCTGATGAAAGCGTTCCGGGATGATTACGATACGCCGATCGCCGCCGGGAAAAAAGTAGCCGTGGTCGGCGGCGGCAATGTGGCGATGGACGCGGCCCGGACGGCGCTGCGCCTGGGCGCCGACGTGCACATCGTTTACCGCCGGAGCGAGGCGGAATTGCCGGCCCGGGCGGAGGAGGTCCACCACGCAAAAGAGGAGGGGATCCAGTTCGATCTGCTGACGAACCCGGTTGAGATCCTGACGGATGAAAACGGCTGGGTCCGCGGGATGCGCTGCATCCGCATGGAGCTGGGCGAGCCGGACGCGTCCGGCAGGCGCAGGCCCGTGCCTATCAAGGGCAGCGAGTTTGAGATGGAACTGGATACGGTGATCATGTCCCTGGGCACCTCCCCGAACCCGCTGATCTCCGGCACGACGAAAGGCCTGGAGACCAACCGCCGGAAATGTATCGTGGCGGAGGAAGCCACCGGCCAGACCAGCCGGGAGGGCGTTTTCGCCGGCGGCGACGCGGTGACCGGGGCCGCTACGGTGATCCTGGCGATGGAGGCAGGCCGCGCCGGGGCCAGAGGAATCCACGCCTATCTCTCCGGAAAATAATGAGGCGCTGACCTTTTGACACGCGTCCAGCGCAAACGGATTGACTTGCTGATGATTTCGTGCGTGGAGGCCAATCCGGGCGTTTCTGGCAGAATGTGAAAATTCTGAAGACTGGCTGTTCTTTCTGTAAAGATTGGAGTGTCCGGCTTCCGGCGAGTGGGCGGGAGATCGAGGACGGACGTATGGGAAGAGATCCGGCGAATAAAAACAGCGATTCTTCGTCCAGAATGCGGAAATGGGGAACTGCGCGATATTTGTTGAAGTCTGCAAGATAGGTGTGAAACAAAATTTGGTTATGGTTTTGGACAACAAAAAGGTACGGAACAAAGGCTCATTGTTCCGTACCTTTTTAAGGTTTCGGGACGTTGCGTTTTATGACGTTTTCAGGACCTTTAGGGTTCAGAAGATGAGAAAAGTCTTGCAGATGAGGCGGATTTTGAGTATACTAAAAGTGACAGGCAGATTGGTGTGGCAGGAGGAAACATCGATGGCGGAAAAAGATATGACTGAGAAAACGCTGGAAGCGTATAACGATGTTTTTGCGGATATCGTTAATGTTCTCCTGTTTGGCGGCAGGAGGCTTGTAGGGGAGGACGATTTGGAAGATGAAACGCCTCGTTCCATATATAAAGCGGATGGAGAAATCCATGAAGAGGAACGGGATGTTGCCAAGCGCTGGAAAGACTGCGGCGTTCGTATCGCATTGTTTGGAATTGAGAACCAGACAGAACCTGAGAGAAATATGCCAATCCGTGTGATCGGCTATGATGGCGCCGCATACCGTAGCCAGCTTTTGCGTAACAAAAAGAATACAGAGGATGACGATAAGGTAGATCTGCCGGCGGCGGAAGCAGACCTGGAAAGGGCTGGCTGGAGTGTTACCGGTATGGGTGGCCCGCCAGAGAAAAAGGAAAAATACTATCCGGTTGTTACTTTGGTATTATATCTTGGTTATAAGCGACATTGGAATGAGCCGCTCACTTTGTATGACTGCTTTTCGATTCCGGATGATCTGAAGCCCTATGTGAATGATTACCGGATCAATCTGTTTGAGATCGCATGGCTCTCCGATGAGCAATTGAGAATGTTTACGAGTGATTTTAAATACCTGGCTGATTACTGTATCCAGATGAGGAAACAGCGCGATTATGAGAAACCGTCGGAATTGGTCGTGGCGGCGGATAAGGATACGGTCAAGCATTATGACGAGTTATTTAAGTTGTTTACAGTAATGACAGGTGATCCTCGTTTTGAGGAGACGGCAAATGAAGTAAGGAGAGAAGGAGGTCCGAGAACGGTGTGTGAAGTATTGGATAGAATTGAGGCCAGAGGAGAAGTTAGGGGGGAACAAAGGGGAAAGCTTAATACCTGGTTGGTGGCTGTCAGGAACCTTGTGGAATCTACTAAATGGACGGTCGATCAGGCAATGGAGGCCCTCGGTATCCCGGCGGCAGAACAGAAAGAGATCAAAGCAAAGTTGTAAATTTGGTTGACAATACGAGTTGTTGTTTGTAAAAGTTTGTAAAAATAAGTTTCATACAAAAAAGCGGGAGTTGCCTGAACAGGTAATTCCCGTTTCCTTTTGTCCCGGACGATCCTATTCCGTTTCATTTTTTCCAAAAGAATTGCAACAATGAAAATACGCCATATCCATTTGGGCCAAAACAGTTGCCGGGAAAGGAGCAAATACGCCGTCTCTAGTGTAGAGCGGCGTGCCTTAGAGGTGGCAGATAAGGCAAAAACTGTCGTAGAGTATCCTACTCTGCGACAGCTCTCAATCGTCTTATTTCTTACTTCCATATGGATTCTACAAAAGAAATTGCTATTTGTCAATAAGAATCACATAAAATCAGCAGTCAATATTGTCCTTTTAAGAAGACATTTTCCAGGAATCTTGACGGAAAACCGCAAAAAACCACGGAATAAGCCGTCAAATGCGCCGTCAGATAAGCCGTCAGATCCTTGCGTAAATGCCGGTCTTTTCATTCTTTCTGGTGATTCGGAGCCTGCTGCGCTGCTCTGCGGACGGAACCATATCGGGGATCATCGCTGTTTTCCTGCAAAAATCTCCATTTTCTGATCGTTCTTTTCCGTCTGTGTACGGGGATATGGCATACTTAATGCTGCGGCAGACTGTAAAAATCTCCATTTTTCGATCATTCTATTCCATATTTTAAAAATTTCTCTGCGGTCAAGCAGACCGGTGGATGCTGTGCATTCTCCGTTTTTAAGCCGTCAAATGCGCCGTCAGACACGCCATTTTCCCAGATTTTATCAGGAAAAACAGACCCTTGTCGCAGAGTAGGATACTCTACGACACAATCCGCCGTCAGACATGAGTACATTTGTTACGATGCTGTGCGGATGCCGGTATGATATTTCCGGGATCTTCTTCAGGCTGTAAGAAAGCCTTTTTACACACAAAACCTGGATGCGATTCGTGAGCCTTGGGTGATGTTTCTGCGGAAAGGGGTAATAGCGGTCACAATGGTCCGTGCCGCCCGGTGAGTGCGGGACGGGGTGGCGTAGCCTGTCCCTTTGAAAGAAAGGAATAGGATGGCGAAGCCTACCCTTTTCATGCGCTGATTACGACTCACGCGCGAAATGACGTAAATTCGGTCTATCCAGGTCAGAAAGACAGGAGAGTTACAGAAAAGGAGCGGTTCTGATCATGCTGTGGTACGCGATACAAACTTATACGGGAAGAGAAGAAAAAATGGCAGGGATGATCCGCCGCATGGTGCCGGCAGAATGCGCAGGGGAATGCTTTGTGCCGTATTTTGAGCAGCTGCATTGTTGGCACCAGCAGAACCAGATCCGCGTGCTGCGGCTGTTCCCCGGCTACCTTTTCCTCTCCTCAGACGACATTGAAAGCCTCTTCCAGCGTCTGAAAATGGTCCCGGCCATGTCGAAGATCATAACGGCCGGGGAATTTGAATTTATTCCGATGTATGACGGGGAAGCGGAATTCCTCCTGCAGATGATGGATCCCGATCATATCGTGCGCCTGACCTATGTGGCGACCGATGGAAAGAACCATGTGTCGTACATGTCCGGGCCGCTGGAAAAGTGCCGGGACTCTATCCGGAATTATCAGTTCAAGAAGCGGTTTGCCCAGGTTCAGCTGCGGATCGCCGGGCAGGAGAAGACAGCGCGCGTGGGGATCATCCTGAACGACGACGTGCGCCGGGAGATGGCATACGGGAAAGTGGAAGCCCCGGTCTGTACCCCGGAAAGATATCAGGCGTCCACCCAGAAGAAGCCGTTGATCGATCTTGCGCCGGGGGACAGAGTGGCGGTCATCGAGGGGGCCTTTGAGGGAAATGTGGCTGCCGTCAGCCAGGTAAAGAGCAGCGACGTTCTGCTCCCAGTGCATATGTTCGGAAGAGATATTTTAGTGGAAGTACCGATGGTAAGCGTGAAAAAGCTGGCGTGAGGCACATGAAAAAATGCTGGCTAAGTTGTGAAGCGATTGAGCCGGGAAATTATTAAGCCGAGAAATGAATTGGAAATGATCATGGCAGGGAAACCGACGAAAGGAGGAAAACGAATGCTTTGGTATAAACTGAAAACCTGGTATGGCGGGGAGGAAGCGCTGGTGAAAGAAATCCGGCGGACCGTCCCGCCTTATCTGTATAAAGATGTATTTGTAATTTATAACGAACGGAACCTGAGGCGGCAACAGCAAAGCGTAATCGAGCTGGAGCCGCTTTTTAAAGGCTGCGTTTTTCTTACCTGCGAGGATACGGAACCCCTGTTCCGCCGCCTGGAGAAGATCCCTGCGATATCCCGGCTGATCGCCACCGGATATTTGTCCATGTTCCCGCTGATGGAACGGGACGCCAGGTTCCTGGAAGCGATCTCCGGCGAAGACCATGTGGTGCACATCTCATACATCCTGCGCGAGTCCGCGGGGAGCGCCTATTGCCGGGTCTACGGGCCGCTGGAGTACCTGCTGGACGGCGTCGAGAAGATCCGCTTCTCCAGCCGGTTCGCGAAGACGCATAAAAAGCTGTGGGGAGAGGACACGGTGATTCCGCTGGGGATCCTGCTGGATGTGGATGTGAACGCGAAGACTTTTTATAACGGGGTTGAGACGGTGACTGCCCCGCCGAAGGCAGACCATTGTACAATCCTGGAGGTCAGAAAAGACGATACAGGAAAAAACACATACCGGGTGTGCGAGACTGTGACAATGAT
>CANQYH010000194.1 GCA_947628025.1 uncultured Lachnospiraceae bacterium
GCCCTGTACGGCCCGATCACCCCGCAGGTTCCAGCCTCGATCCTACAGCTCCACCCGGATGTGATCGTAGTGGCGGACGCAGACGCGTGGGGATGAGATGGTTTCATCGTAGGGGCTAGTGAAATAAGCGAGCTGTACCGTATGTTACAAAATAAATAATATAGAGCTGTTCCTCTCGCTGACAGTAGCCAGAGAAACAGCTCTTAAACTTCGGTTTTCAAGTGGTTTTGTGTTGTTGTGTTATTAATTTGTGTTAGTTTTTATCAATAATGTGTTATTACCTTTTCCCTAAATCAGTTACAACTATTTTGAGATAATCCTATTATGGATTAGTGATCATGACGCCATTTGTAACAGTTGTTTTCTTCTCATGGCCATTCTCTTCTGATTTCACTTCGTGAAAAGTTTTGACTCGATAATAATAACCTGACGGCTGTCCATATATTACTTCATTAATCTCAGCAATATACACATCTTCAAATTCTTCTTCAATCTCGACTTCCGTAATCCAACCAGTTGTAATTCCTTCCGTCTCCCGGCGCTGTAATTCCAAAGTAAGTTTCGCCCAAGGAACTTCATGAAATAAATCGGTCTCTCCTCTGACTCCTATAGCCCCATATCCTTCATTTGTAATATCTGAAAATACTAAAGCAATTGTCGAACTACGTTGAGCACCAGCTATAATCATTCTAGACATTCGTGTGTTCTCTGGCAAAAGCACAATATCATCTGCTGCATATGCCGCCTTACCAGGTAAACTCATTAAAACAACACTCAAAATTATTATTTTCCAAAAAAATTTTTTCATATAATCTACCTCTGCATTCCATCAATCAAAACCACTTGTTAACCTTGTTTTTCATAATATTTCATTTGTTTAACTATCATCACAAAATTATCTTCATCTAACGTCCCTATTAAAATATAATGGCTTTTACCATTTACAATTTTCGCATTAAATTCAAAACATCCTTCCTTATATTCGTTCGCATAAATCGGGATATCCTCATCTAAATTGTCATTATATATAACACTATATTCCGTTCTATCTGACGCAAAATCGAAAGAATCATCTACCACTTGTATAACCTGAATTAAAAAAATATAATTTCCCTCATAAGAAAAAACCATTCTAGCCACGCCTCTATCTATACTAATATTTTCAAAAACCATCCCCTCCGGCATATAAGAAAGCTCAATTACTCTAATACCTAATTCATCCCTAATTCTAGTATAAGCTTGTTCCAATTCATCTTCTATAGGCAAATTCTCCGCATTATCCACAACTGCTTCTTTATCATTTCGCTCTGCAGATATATACTCATACATCTTCGATCCAATTACCCGGATTCCCGGCGAAAAGAACACCGTTCCCAGCATCACCGCCACCGCGGCGACTCCCATCCATTGCCACAGGCCCGCAAACGTTTCCCGGCCCCCGGCCCCCATTGGTTCTTCTTCAGCCGCATCTGCCTTTTTCCAAAAACGCTTTTTTCTTTTTCCCTCTGTACCCTCTCCATCCTTTGATATGGTTTTAAATTCAGATCCTTTTTCAAGCCCCGTCTGTTCTATCCGTACCGTTTCCGCTCCTGCTTTTCGGCGTATCCACGACGCCGCTTTTCCTCCTCCTTTCGTCCGCCCGTGTCCCGTCGTCTCCAACCCGGTCGTTAAGATTTCGCCGGCTGCCAACTCTTCTGCTTCTATTCCATTTAGCGCTTCGTCCGCTGCATGTTCCCTGCTTTTAACGTCCGGTCTATCCTCTGCCATCCGGCCCACCGACGCCGCATCCGCCTTTTCTCCGCCCGACGTCTCCGTTTTAACGCCCGCAACACCGTCCGATCGATCTCTCCGTCCTTGACTCAGCGCCTCCGATTCTTTGCTTCCTGATGTTACATCCCCCGTTTCCTCTCCATCCGCCCCATTCATCCATTCCCTTCCGCGATCTGACTCTAGCCGCCCAGCCTCCAGACCTGTGCGCCTCAAACTTCCCGCCTCTGAAAATTCCGCCTCCGAAAGCAGCAGCTCCCTATGTCCAGCGAATTCTTCTCCATCCCGTTTCGCACGTCCATGTTCCGCAGCATACGATTCGCCGGATTCCCTGCGCGAGTCTTCCTGCCGCAGATCAATCTTCACAACTTGTCCCGTTTCTTCCCTGTCTCCAATTTCTTCTCCCGCGCCGCCTGCCGCCTCCCCGACGGGATCCCGACTTACGGAAAGCGCTTTTTCTGCATTCTCCCGGACCATTTTCCCGGGGAGCGGACGATCGCGGCCGCTTGTCGTTTTCGGCATCTCTTCTCCGAGCTGTTCCCTGAGGCGATGAAGAATCGACTCAAATTCTCCCTCCGGCGCAGGGGGAACATCCTCGATCGCGCTGGCAGCCGCATAAAAATCATACTCCTCGGCCAGCTGCTCATCGCTGAAACCGAAAGCTTCTTTTAATTTATCATCTAGTTGTTTCCAATCTGCCCGGCTCCGGTCTTCCTCTTTCAATCGTATACCTCTTTGCCATGATTTCCCCTGTTGGGGGTTGACTTTTTTGGCTGGATGCTTAGTATAATAGGGTATGTGTATTTCCGCGAAGCAAAACGATGCATTTTACCGTGTGTCCATGCCCATAAATCTGTATACCGCATACTTTTAATATATTCGGAGGCAGCAAGCATGAAAAAAATCATTTTAACCGGCGGCGGCACCGCCGGTCACGTAACGCCCAATCTTGCCCTGATCCCCTCGCTGAAAGAGCACGGATATGAGATCCGCTA
The DNA here is from genome assembly GCA_947628025.1 of uncultured Lachnospiraceae bacterium. Taxonomy (GTDB): domain Bacteria; phylum Bacillota; class Clostridia; order Lachnospirales; family Lachnospiraceae; genus UBA3402. Next base: position 2,763 of record CANQYH010000194.1, read on the forward strand.
TATCGGCTCTTATCAGGGAATCGAAAAAAATCTGATCGAAGCGGTCGGAATCCCTTACGACGGGATTTCTTCCGGCAAGCTCCGCAGATATTTTGATCTGAAAAATTTTTCCGATCCTTTCCGGGTGATAAAAGGATATACGGAAGCTCTCAAACTGATCAAAAAATACAAACCCGACGTCATATTCTCCAAAGGAGGCTTCGTCGCGGTACCGGTGGTCTTAGCCGCGAAACACTATCGCGTCCCGACGATCATTCACGAATCGGACATGACGCCCGGCCTTGCCAACAAATTATGTATCCCGTCTGCCCGCAAGGTATGCTGCAACTTCCCGGAAACGCTCCCCTACCTGCCGGAGGGAAAAGCGGTTCTTACCGGATCTCCCATCCGCCGTGAACTGCTGCAGGGCGATCGGCTGTCCGGTCTTCAATATACCGGCCTCTCCGCCGAAAAACCGATCATACTGGTCATAGGCGGAAGCCTCGGCGCCGTCGCGATCAATCAGGCGGTCCGAAGCCTGCTGCCCCGGCTGCTTACCGACTTCCAGGTGATACATATCTGCGGAAAAGGTCACCTGGATCCATCTCTCAACGGCGCCGCCGGTTATGCGCAATATGAATATGTGGACGCGCCGCTGAAAGACCTCTTCGCCGCCGCCGATCTGATCGTTTCCCGGGCCGGGGCCAATTCCATCTGCGAGATCCTGGCGCTCCGAAAGCCCAACGTCCTGATCCCGCTTTCGGTCCACGCCAGCCGCGGCGATCAGATCCTCAACGCCCGGTCTTTCGCCCAACAAGGTTTCAGTACCCTGTTGGAAGAAGAAAACATGAACGACGATACGCTTTACGCCGCGATCCGCAATACGTATGACCAAAGAACCGGTTTCATCCAACACATGGAAGAAAGCCGGTTAAACAACGCCATCGACACGATCATCGGCCTCATCGAGGAATGTGCGGCGGGATGACCCTCCGCACGTTCCTATCCGGTCTCCGGCTCACCCACCAACAGGATCTTGTTCCGGGACCCGCGCGGTCTTCCTCTTTTCTTAGGCGCTGCGGTCTCCGGCTGTTCGATGCAGTTCCGCAGATACTTCCTGATCCGGCATATCCGCATCCTGCAGGTACTCTCCGATATTTTCAACATTTCGCTGACCTCTGATACAGGCCGCTCCTCCACCAGACACAATATGGCCACTTTCTGCATCTCCGGCGTCAATGCCTTGATCGCCTCGCGGATACGCACCAATTCTTCCTGTCTTTCTATACTCGCCTGAATATCCGGCAGCAGTTCTCTTCGAATCAGCGCTTCACCGCCAGTCTCGATCAAAGCCTCCATACTGACATTGGGATGCCGCAAACTTTTCCGAAAATAATCCGTACATTCATTATTCAGGATCTTCATCAGCACTGCCTTGATCTGCGCTTCATCCCATTCGTTCGCTTTCTTTTTGTACGCGTTAATAAAGGAACAAAACGTTTCCTGAACTACATCGCTGACATCTACCGACGGTATACTGCGTTTTAACGCTACAAACCGAAGAACTTTCTCGTGTTCCTCATACAATGCCTGCAACAAATCTGTCTGTTCCAGTTGCATTACTTTCTCCTGCCTTTAAAGTTCTGCTTTCACTGCCGCAACAATCTGCTTTTTATCCTGCTCACTCAGTTCTCCCTGCTCCCAGGCCACGATTTTCGGACCATTCTGATATCTGGGAATGATATGGACATGAAAATGCATCACCGTCTGGCCGGCAGCTTCACCGTTATTCTGGACCAGATTAAATCCGTCGCAGCCCAGCGCCGCCGTCATGGCCTTTCCCATTTTAGCGGCCAGCGGCAGGACTTTCGCGGCAACCGTCTCATCCAGCTCACACAGATCCGCATAATGTTCTTTCGGTAAAATCAGGGCATGTCCCCTGGAAGCGGGTCCCAGATCCAAGATCACCCGAAAATCGCCGTCTTCATAAAGCGTAGCCGCGGGGATCTGTCCCGCAGCGATCCGGCAGAAAATGCAATCCTCTCTCATAATGCTTGTTCCTCCATCCTGCTTTTAATCATAATATTTCCTGGGTCTCCGATACAGAAAAGCTCCCATCACGATCCCCAGCGTCAGCCCTGCCACATGCGCAGTATTGTTCACTCCCGCACTGGTAAAGCCTAAATACAAAGAAAGCACCGCCATAAACACCAACTGCCTCGTACTCAGATCTTCCAGCCGTCCGCGATTGACGGCAACCACGTATATAAGCCCGCCTACAACGCCGAAAACAGCGCCGGAAGCTCCCGCCGATACCGCTATCTCGCCTGTCCGCATTTCCAGAAACAAAGACGCCGCATTCGCCCCGATCCCGCACGTCAGATAAAAAATCAGATATTTTACGCTGCCCAGCGCGCGTTCCAGGTTGTCTCCCAGGACATATAAGATCAGCATATTATTAATAATATGGCGAATTCCAAAGTGCATAAACGCCGCTGTCAGCAGCCTCCAGTATTCCCCCTGAAGAACAAGCGGAGCGAACATCGCCCCGTGAGCGACCATAAACATACTGTTTTCCGTTGATCCTACGACTTCCAGATATCCAAAATATATGAAGTTTACCGCTATAATGGCAAGATTGACATATTCTGTCTTACGATACGATTTTTCTTCCATAAGACCGTTCCTGACATAATCTGTTCTCACGTTCGCCTTACGCAGCGGTAAGGCAATCCCTCGTGTGGTCAGTATAGCATAACTTCTTAAATTTGTTAAGATATTTATTGCAATCGCATTCATAATCGTGTTCATTGGAATCGGAAGTGCATATCCGCCAGCGCCACCCGATCGCCCTCCTGGAGCAAAACAGTCTCATTCGCTTCCAGGATTTTACCGTTGATCGACGTCCCATTCGTCGAATTCAGATCGGTCAGCCAGTACAGATCGTCCCGCCGGTCGATCCGGGCATGAAGCCGGCTGATGGTTTCCTGACGCAGGACATAATCTGCCAGATTTTCCTGTTTTCCGATCAAAAACGGATAATATGAGATGGGAATGGTCTCTTTTGTCCCATCCTCTCCCACCAGATAACGGACGCCGTCCTGCTGCTGCGGCCGGGTATATAACAGTGCCGTATGAAATTCTCCCTGCTGCGCTTTCGGTTCCGCGGCCATCTGCCGCAGAGGTGTCTGCTCCTGCTGCGGAACCGGTTCCTGCTCGTCAAAGACCATCTCCCAGGAAGACTCTTTCCGCGTTCCTGCAGGCAATCTCTCTTTCTTTTCTAAGACAGGCCCCTGCTGTCTCATACGCCATATGCAAAACGCCGCTCCCGCCAGGGCCGCCAGCAGCCCGGCGCCGGCTACTGCCAGTCCGTATCGGATCACC
>CANQYH010000195.1 GCA_947628025.1 uncultured Lachnospiraceae bacterium
CGAGGTGCTGGAGCTTCTGATGGATCTGGACGCTTCGGACAAGCAGCTGGACTGCCCCTTTGTGTTCGCCTCCGCCAAGGCCGGTTACGCGGTGAAAGATCCGGAGGACGAGGGCGTGGACATGAGCCCCCTGTTTGAGACGATCATCGAGCATATTCCCGCGCCGGAGGGCGATCCGGAGGCCGGGACCCAGGTCCTGATCAGTACCATTGATTATAATGAATACGTGGGCCGCATCGGCGTCGGCAAGGTGGACAACGGCCGCATCCATGTGAACCAGGAGTGCGTGCTTTTAAACCATCACGAACCGGACAAGCAGCGCCATGTGAAGATCAGCAAGCTCTACGAGTTCGACGGCCTGAACAAGGTCGAAGTGCAGGAGGCGACGGTGGGAGCCATCGTAGCGATTTCCGGCATCACGGACCTGCATATCGGCGATACTCTGTGTTCGCCGGAGCATCCGGAGGCGATCCCGTTCCAGAAGATCTCCGAGCCGACGATCGCGATGAATTTTATGGTCAACGACAGCCCGATGGCTGGTCAGGAGGGCAAATATGTGACCTCCCGCCATATCCGCGACCGTCTGTTCCGGGAGCTGAACACGGACGTGAGCCTGCGGGTGGAGGAGACCGATTCTCCCGACTGCTTCAAGGTTTCCGGCCGCGGCGAGCTGCATCTGTCGGTGCTGATCGAGAACATGCGCCGCGAGGGCTATGAGTTCGCCGTCAGCAAGGCGGAAGTGCTGTATAAATATAATGAAAGAAATCAGAAGTTGGAACCCATGGAGATCGCGTACATCGACGTGCCGGAGGAATTTACCGGCGCGGTGATCCAGAAACTGACCTCCCGCAAGGGCGAGCTGCAGGGGATGAGTCCGGCCAACGGCGGATATACCAGACTGGAGTTTTCCATTCCCTCCCGCGGCCTGATCGGCTATCGGGGCGAGTTTATGACCGATACCAAGGGAAATGGGATCATGAATACGATCTTTGACGGATACGCTCCCTATAAGGGAGACCTAAGCTACCGCAAGACTGGTTCCCTGATCGCGTTTGAGAGCGGGGAATCCGTGGCGTACGGATTGTTTGCGGCCCAGGACCGGGGGATCCTGTTTATCGGGCCGGGCGTGAAAGTGTACGCGGGCATGGTCATTGGCCAGAGCCCCAAATCCGAAGACATCGAGCTGAACGTCTGCAAGACCAAGAAGCTGACCAATATGCGGTCGGCCGGAGCGGACGAGGCTCTGAAGCTGACGCCGCCGAAAGAGATGAGTCTGGAGCAGTGCCTGGATTTTATTGATACGGATGAACTGCTGGAAGTGACGCCTAAGACTCTGAGGATACGCAAGCGGATCCTGGATCCGACCTTGCGTAAACGCGCGGCATTTAAGAAAGACTAGATCGATCAGACTGAGCGGAACGAAGCCCCGGCAGAGCGGCCGGGGTTTCTCTATGCCCGGGACCGCACGGCCCTGGAGGAGCCGCGGGGCAGTTCTGCTGACAAAATATTCCATATGCGCTTTGTTTCCTGTCGAAACGACCCGACCATTTTCTGGCATGTTTATTCCTATCTTTTCATAAAATATTGTTAGCTACCAAGCTGTAAATCTATTTAGAATCGAAGGAGAGATACCATGTCAGAAAAAGTCATTGAAAACAACAAGGTCAGCGTTATAGGAAAGATTGTGTCCGGTTTTACATTCAGCCATGAGGTGTTTGGGGAGGGATTTTACCTGGTAGATCTGGAGGTGAACCGTCTGAGCGATCAGTCGGACGTGATTCCGCTGATGATCTCGGAACGCCTGCTGAACGTGTCGGAGGATTATATGGGCTGTACGGTGGAGGCCATCGGGCAGTTCCGCTCTTACAATCGCCACGAGGGTTCCAAGAACCGTCTGGTATTGTCCGTTTTTGTGCGGGAGATCCATTTTATGGAGGAATTTACCGACTACACGAAGACGAACCAGATCTTTCTGGACGGTTATATCTGCAAGACGCCGGTCTATCGGAAAACGCCGCTGGGACGCGAGATCGCGGACATCCTGCTGGCCGTGAACCGTCCTTACGGGAAATCTGATTACATACCCTGCATCGCCTGGGGCAGGAACGCCAGATACGCGGCCGGTTTTGAAGTGGGGGCTAGGGTCTGTATCTGGGGCCGGGTGCAGAGCAGGGAATACACGAAAAAACTCAGCGATTCCCAGTGTGAGAAGCGCGTCGCCTACGAGGTATCGGTCAGCAAGATGGAGTGCATGGTCTGAATGGTCTGACCGGACAGAGGGTTGCCGAAGGTTCGGGCAGCGCGGGAATCTGCGAAAAAGAAGATAAGAGGTGCGAAAGAATGAAAAATGGTTGGATAGAGGTCATCTGCGGACCCGGCCGCGGCAAGACGGCGCTGGCGATGGGGAAAGGCCTGACAGAGATGGCGGAGCAGAAACGCGTGATCATGATCCAGTTTCTCAGGGGGTGCGACAAAAAAGAGGAGGCGCAGCAGCTGCAGAGACTGGAGCCGGAGTTTAAGATCTTCCGTTTTGAGAAAGCGGACGCCTATTTTGAGAAGCTGTCGGAAGAGGAAAAGGCGGAGGAGCTGCTCAATATCCGGAACGGGTTCAATTTTGCCAAAAAGGTGGTCGCTACCGGCGAATGCGATCTGCTGATCCTGGACGAAGTGCTGGAGATCGTGAACCAGAATATCGTGTCTCTGGCGGAATTTGAGAACTTTCTGCGGGCCAAGGCCGACGATATGAGCCTGCTTCTGACGGGGACGAGCTTCCCGGAGGAGCTGAAAGCCTATGTGAACGCGTTTTCCATGATCGATTATATTCAGGTTGACAAAGAGTTGGAAGAATGATAGGATAAGGATAACATCATTTCTTAGAGGTAGAGGTTGCGCGTATCATGAGTAGGGGATCCGATGCAGCGGGTGCAGACGAGGATTTCTGAAAGGGAGAGCGCCGAAGACCGGCAATTCCTGGCGGCGCCGGTCTGGGCATAGGGCGAAGAGCCTTATGACTGTCATCCGGGACGGATGGAGAGCTACTCTTAAAGTGTGTCAGCGAAACTTTAAGAACCGGCTTTCAGGCCGGTTCTTTTTTCGCACGGAGATCTTGCGGTCGTGCGGCAGAATTTATTATTTATAAAGAAAGGAAGACCGGTCATGGCGATTTTTGAAGGCGCGGGCGTGGCGCTGATCACTCCGTTTCAGGAAAACGGGGACGTAAATTATGATAAACTGGAGGAGATCTTAGAGGAGCAGATCGCGGGAGGGACGGACGCGGTCATCATCTGCGGGACTACCGGAGAATCGTCCACCATGTCCCATCAGGAGCATCTGGACGTGATCCGTTTTGCGTGTGAGAAAGTAAAAGGCAGGATCCCGGTGATCGCGGGCACCGGCTCCAACTCGACGCAGGAGGCGATCTACCTGTCGTCGGAGGCGGAAGCGGCCGGTTCCGACGGGCTGCTGCTGGTGACGCCCTATTACAATAAAGCGACCCAGGGCGGGCTGATCGCTCATTATACGAAGATCGCGGAGGCGGTGAAGCTTCCGATCCTTTTGTACCATATTCCCAGCAGGACCGGCGTGACGATGAAGCCGGAGACCATCGTGACGCTGTGCCGGGAGGTCCCGAACATCGTGGGCGTGAAAGAGGCCAGCGGCAACCTGTCGGCGATCGCGACGATGATGAGCATGGCGGACGGCTGCATCGATCTGTATTCGGGGAACGACGATCAGATCGTGCCGATCCTTTCTCTGGGCGGCAAGGGCGTGATTTCGGTGCTTTCCAATGTGGCTCCGAGGCAGGCGCACGAGATCTGCGAGAAATATTTCACCGGCGACGTGAAAGAAAGCGCGCGCCTGCAGCTGGCGGCGATCCCGCTGATCAATCAGCTGTTCTGCGAGGTGAACCCGATCCCGGTGAAAGCGGCGATGAATCTGATGGGCAAGGAAGTGGGCCCGCTGCGTCTGCCGCTTACGGAGATGGAGCCGGCCAACCGGGCGAAGCTGGCGGAGGCCATGAGAGCGTACGGGATCCTGTGAGCGGGACCTGCGCCGGACGGCCGGCGGGAAGAGCGCAAAGAACGGTAAAAGTTAAAATGAAAAATGCCGTTGGGGATTGCCGGGCCGGAGAAAAGTTGGAAAGAACGGCAAAAGTTAATGCGATAGAAAATCTGCCGCGGTGAAACTGCCGGGCCGGAGAGACGCAAAAAACGGTAAAAAGTTAAAATGAAGATCTGCCGCGGGAAACCGCCGGGCCGGTGACGCGTTATCCCGGCCGCGGCGGGTTTCAAAGAGAAGAGGCGGCAGAGAGATAGGACAGGTGATAAAGATGGTAAATGTGATCCTGCATGGCTGCTGCGGAGCCATGGGAAAGGCGGTGTCCGGCCTGGTATCCGGGATGGACGATGTGCGGATCGTGGCTGGTGTGGACCGGACGGCCGGGAAGATGGACGGATATACGGTCTATGACAGCCTGGAAAGCTGCACGGAGGAGGCGGATGTGGTCGTGGATTTCGCGGCCGCGGCGGCTGTAGACGGGCTGCTGGAATACTGCGAGCGGAGGGGGCTGCCTCTGGTCCTCTGCACGACGGGACTGTCGGAGGCCCAGCTGGAAAAGGTGAAAGCCTGCTCCGAAAAAGTGGCGGTGCTTCGTTCCGCCAACATGTCCCTGGGCGTGAACCTGCTGCTGAAGCTGGTGCAGGACGCGGCGAAAGTATTGGCGGCGGCCGGATTCGATATGGAGATCGTGGAGAAGCATCATAACCGGAAGCTGGACGCTCCCAGCGGGACGGCGCTGGCGCTGGCGGATTCGCTGAACGAGGCCATGGACGGGGCCTATCACTATGAATATGACCGTCATGAGCGCCATGCGAAGCGGGACCCGAAAGAGATCGGCATCTCGGCGGTCCGCGGCGGCTCCATCGTGGGCGAGCACGACGTGATCTTTGCGGGACAGGACGAAGTGGTGACACTGAGCCACACGGCCTATTCCCGAACGATCTTTGCGAAAGGGGCCGTGGAGGCGGCGGTATTTCTGAAAGGAAAACCGGCCGGACTTTATACAATGGCGGACGTGATCGCGGCCAAAGCCTGAAAATAATGACGTTTTAAAGAATTTTTTTCCACCATAAAACATTCTCCCGCGACGCATACTAAACGGAGTAAAAAGCAGAAAGGAGAATGTCATGATGAAAAAAATGAGAGCATGTATATTTGCGGTTCTGCTGTCGCTGTCTGTTTTTGCGATGACCGCGTGCGGCGGCAGGAACGGCAGCGATCCGTCTGCGAACCAGTCGTCCGCTTCCCGGGATGCGTCTTCCGGTCAGAACAGCGGGAATAGCGGCGCGGCGTCCGAAAATACGAGGGCCGGCGCGGGTGAAAGCGAAGCTTCTTTTCAGGAAGAGAGCACCGGCGTGCTGGACGGCCTGATGGACGATATGGAAAGCGGCGTGGAGGATATCATGGGGGACTCGGAGGGCATGAGCAATCACGCCGACGAGAGCCGCGACTGACAAAGCCGACAGGGGAAAGAAACTAAAAAAGATCATGAGAGAAACGCCGCCGGATGACATAACTGTTGTTTGGGCGGCGTTTCCTGTTGGGGACAGGAAGACGGGGCGCGCGGCTGTCTGCAGGTTTCGTCTGAACAGCGGTAAAAAAGATGCCGGGATCCTAAAACTCGCGTTCAGGCGCCCGGCGGAACGGGGAGATTCAGCTTATGTTTTATGAGACGAAATATGCGTCGCCGTTAGGAGAGATTACGCTGGCCGGCGACGGAGAACATATAAACGGACTGTGGTTTGCGAACCAGAAATATTTCGGCGCATCCGTGCCGTCTGAGCGGCAAAGTGCGCCTGAGCTGGCTCTGTTTGCGGCGGCGTCGGACTGGCTGGACCGGTATTTTGCGGGGGAAAGGCCGGACGCGTCGGAACTGCCGCTGGCCCCTCTGGGCGGGGAGTTCCGGCTCCTGATCTGGGAACTGCTGAGCCGGATCCCCTGCGGCCAGGTGACGACCTATAAGCGGATCGCAGCGGAAGCGGCGGAGAAACTGGGCCGC
>CANQYH010000196.1 GCA_947628025.1 uncultured Lachnospiraceae bacterium
GAGCTGGGCTACGATTCCCTTGTGACCATCGAAAGAGAAATATCCGGGGAGCAGCAGGTCCTGGATATCCGCAGGGCGAAACAGTATCTGGAAACGCTGATCGGAGAAATATACGGAGGCTGCGAATGTTAAGAGTAGGAATCCTGGGGACCGGCGGCATCAGCGGCGCCCACGTAAGGGGCTGGCAGTCCGTGGAGGACGCGCAGATCACGGCGCTCTGCGATATCCGGCCGGAGCAGATGGAAAAATATGACGGTTTAGGGGCCGTGAAATACACGGACGCGGACGAGATGCTGGAAAAGGAGCGGCTGGATATCCTGGATATCTGCCTGCCTACCTATCTTCATGTGGAATATTCGCTCAAGGCGCTGGAACGGGGGATTCATGTCCTCTGCGAGAAGCCGGTTTCCTTGCGGGCGGAGGATGTAGAGGATATCTATGAAGCGGCACAGAGGAACGGTGTCCGGTTTATGGCGGCGCAGGTCGTGCGCTTCTGGCCGGAATACGCTGCGCTGAAAGAGATCTGCGAGAGCGGAAAGTATGGGAAACTGTTGTCCGGCAGCATGTCCCGCCTGGGAGTTTATCCCCGGTGGAGCCGGGAATGGTACCTGGACGAGAGCCTGAGCGGCCTGGTCCCGTTCGACCTGCATATCCACGACGTGGATTTTTTGGTCTATGCGTTCGGAAAACCGGAGCGGACCGTAGTCCACCGGAGCAAAAGGCCGGAACAGGACTATCTGTCAGTGGTCTATGAATACGACGGCTTTTTCGTCACGGCGGAAGCGTCCTGGTACGCCGCGCCCTATCCGTTCCAGTATTCGTTCCGGTTCCAGTTCGAACACGCGTTAGCGGCGCTGGAGAACGGGAAAATGACGGTGTATGAGGAGAATGGCGGCGGCCGGGAGATAACATTTGGGGGAGAAGCAACCGGAGGAATCGCAGAGCTGGGCCTGCCATCGGCCGACGCATACGGCAATGAGATCCGGTATTTTGCGGAGTGCGTCAGAGAGAAGAAACCCGTGGAGAAAGTGACGCAGGAGAGTCTGGAGACGGTGATCCGGATCCTCAGCTCGCTTTGCGGGTAAATACATTGAGGAGACATGAGTATGAAAATAAGTTTGGAGCAGATAAGAGATGCGGCGCTGGGCGCGGCGTGGGTTTCGGAGGAAGCAGGGGACGTGCGCCTGCACCGGTTTACGGAAGAACAGGAAAAAGTATACATAGGGGGCAAATTTGAGAGCAAGGCGTGGGCCACGGCCGGGATCTGTCTGAGCTTTCAGACGGATAGCCCCTGGCTGTCGGTGCGTGTCACGGTCTCCCAAGGCTCCTCCAGGAATTTTTTTAATCATGAGATTTTTGTCGACGGAAAGCGGACCGGCTGTTTCGGGAACCTGGACGGCGGCCCGGAATATAAGCTGGAGGGAACGTTCGGCGGGAGATTCGGGCTGGGAGAGGGAAGCAAGCAGGTACGGATCGTGTTCCCATGGTCCGTGGCCTCGGTGATCCAATGTCTGGAGCTGGAGGACGGCGCGTCGTTTTTGCCGGTAAGGCCCGGGACCCGAACGGTCTTCTTCGGCGATTCCATCACCCACGGCTATGACGCCCGGTTCCCATCAGGGACCTATATGATGCAGATCTCGGCGCTTTTGGAGACGGAGGGATTCAACAAGGCCATCGGCGGCGAGCGTTTTTGCCCGGCCCTGGCCCAGTGCAGGGACGATTTTACGCCGGATCGTATTTTCACCGCCTACGGCACCAATGACTGGAGCGGCCTGGAGCGAGCGGTGTTGGAGCAGAACTGCCGCGAATTCTTTCGGGCGCTGCATGAGAATTATCCGCAGACGCCGGTTTATGCCCTGACGCCGATCTGGCGGAAAGATTTACGTGCGCAGAAGCCCGCGGGTGCGTTTGAAGATGTGGCAAAGATCATCCGGGAAATGACCGCGCCTTATGAACATATGACGGTGATCGACGGGTTTGATTTTGTGCCTCACGAGGAAAGCTATTACAGCGACCGCAGGCTCCATCCCAACGACGAGGGATTCCGCTTCTATACGGAGAATCTGTGGAAAGCGATCCGGGAACTGGGCTGAGAACGCCGTTTCGGGGGGCCGGGCAGACCGCGAGGAAAGCCGGCCTCCCTAAGCAGCGGCTCGTTTACGGAAGATCGGATCAGAGCAGGAAGATATTGTGCTTTGCGCAGGTCTTCCGCATTTCCTCCGGCCAGATGCTGGCCTGCACTTCTCCGATATGGGCCCGGTCCAGAAGCAGCATACAGAGCCGGGACTGGCCGATGCCGCCGCCGATGGTCAGCGGGAGCTCGCCGTTTAGCAGCATCCGGTGATAAGGCAGTTCGCGGCGTTCCTCGCAGCCTGCCTTTTTCAGTTGCTCCGCCAGAGAAACTTCGTCGACGCGAATGCCCATGCTGGAAATCTCCAGGGCGCAGCCGAGGGTCTCGAACCAGAACAGGATATCGCCGTTCAGCTGCCAGTCGTCGTAGTCCGGGGCGCGGCCGTCGTGGGGCTTGCCGCTGCGCAGCTTTTCGCCGATCTTCATCAGAAAGACGCAGCCGTGTTCCCTGGTGATCTTATTTTCCCGCTCTTTCGGCGTGTCGTCCGGGTACCTGTCCTCCAGCTCTTCCGAGGTGATAAAAAAGATATCGTCCGGCAGATGCTTGACGGCCTGGGGATATTTGTACCAGACCTCATGCTCCATGTGCTTGATGATCTTGAAGATCGTGCGGACCGTATCTTTCAGCGTGTCCACATTGCGTTCCTCGCGGGTGATCACGCGCTCCCAGTCCCACTGGTCCACATAGCAGGAATGGAGGTTGTCGGGGATCTCGTCCCGGCGGATGGCGTTCATATTGGTATAAAGTCCCTCGCCGGGCTGAAAACCGTAACGGTGCAGGGCCAGGCGCTTCCATTTCGCCAGGGACTGGACCACTTCCACGGTCTCTCCCGGCATGAAAGCCAGATCGAACGCGACCGGCCGCTCGACGCCGTTTAGGTTGTCGTTCAGGCCGCTGTTTTTCTCTACGAAAAGCGGGGCGGAGATGCGCTCCAGATTCATCTCCCGTCCGAATTCTTTCTGAAATGTGTCTCTTATGTACTTGATCGCTTCCTGAGTTTCGCGTACCGTCAGGCGCGGATCGTAATGTTCGGGCAAAATCAGCTCCATGATCGTAAAACCTCCTGAAAAATTTTTGTCGGTACGGGAAAATACTCCTTTACCGGCACAATTAAAACTATTATAATAGATATTAAGAAAAATGACAAATATTTTTCGCGGAATCTGTGGTATACTTAACAAATACTTTCCCGCAGGCGTCTTTTTCGTGTCTGGGGAGCGGAAAGGGCGTTTGGGACCGCGCGTTTGAGCGGCTGCCGGAAAGCGGCGCGGACCGGCCGTTTGTGGCCTCGGTTCGTTTGGATCAAGGAGGGCGTGAAGATATGGCAGATAAATATGTGATAACGATCGACCGGCTGTATGGGAGCGGCGGGCGCATCATGGGCCGCAGGCTGTCCGAGAAGCTGGGGATTCCTTTTTATGATGAAGAGATCCTGAAAATGGCCTCCGAGGAGAGCGCCGTCAGCGAGAGCCTGTTCCGGCTCAACGACGAGAAAGCGGGGACGAATCTTTTCTTCCGCGCCGTGGGCGGGCTGCACAGCAGTCTGGAGGAGCCGTCGGTGGACGACGACGTGGCGTCCCCGGAGAATCTGTTCCGTTTCCAGGCCAAGATGATCCGGCGGGTGGCTGCGGAGCAGTCCTGCATCATCATGGGCCGCTGCGCGGATTTCGTGCTGGAAGCGGCGGGGACGGAGAATCTGGTCCGGCTTTTCGTGTACGCGGACATCACGACCTGTATCCGCAGGGTCATAGAGGTGGACGGCGTGGATGAGAAAGAGGCCCTGCGCCGCGTGAACCGGATCAGCAAGCAGCGCCGGGATTATTATAAATATTATACCGGCCGGGATTGGGAGGATATGGCGAATTACGATCTGCCGGTCAATACCTCCACGCTGGAGCTGGATCCGGCGGTCGAGCTGACGAGAGAATACCTGCGCCTGCGCGGAATCGACGCGTAGCGGAAGAAAACCGGCGGCACAGGGCCGGGGTCTTCCCATACTGACTTTATAAAAACGACGGGAGAACGAAAAAACGATGTCTGAACAAAAGGAAAATGGAAACGAGAACCCGGCGCCGCGCAGCCGGTCCAGGCAGAACAGCCTGAGGGATTACCGGCCCTACGTGCTGCTTGGCGTGGCTGTGATCGCGGTAGCGGCCGTGATCCTGGCGGCCGGCTTTGGAAAAAGGGACCGTGGGGAGCCGTCTCAAGAGGCGGAGGTCCTGGCGCAGGGGGATGTATCGGAAAGCACGGAGGAGGAAACCATCGATCCGGAGGCGATCCGGCGTTCTCTGGAGGTGGAGAACCAGCAGCAGTCTGAGGAGGAAAGCCGGCGGCAGGAAGAGGAGAGCCGACAGCAGGAGGAAGAAGATAAGCAGGCGGTCGTGGACTCTTACGCGAATTTGGGTCTGGTCCAGATCGACGCGGGGTATCTGAATGTACGGCGGACGGCGGCCGCGGACGGGGATATCATTGGAAAAATGCAGTCCAACAGCGCCTGTGAGATCCTGGGGCAGGAGGGAGACTGGTACCAGATCCGTTCCGGCAAAGTGGAGGGATACATTTCCGCTCAGTATGTGCTGACCGGGGAAGAGGCCAGGAGCCGGGCCCTGGAGCAGGTGGCGCTGCGGGCGGAGGTCATGGTAGAGGACAACGAGAGTTTAAACATCCGGTCGGCTCCGGAGATGGACCCGGCCAATATCGTGGGACAGGCCGTCGCGGGGGACCGCTATCTGGTGCAGGAGCAGCTGGACGGCTGGATCCGGATCGACGGCGGCTATATTTCCGCGGATTACGCCGATGTGAAGCTGTCCTTAAACGAGGCCCGCAAGATGGATCTGAAAGCCATGGCGATCAGCAAGTATAACAATCTCCTGATCTCGAAAGTAACCAATTATCTGAACGTGCGCAGTTCGCCTGCGGACGAGGGGAATGCCAATATCATCGGCAAGCTGCCCGGAAAAGCAGCCGCGGATATCCTGGGGGAGGAGAACGGCTGGTACCAGATCCGTTCCGGCAATATTTCCGGCTATGTTTCCGCGGACCCGCAGTATGTGGCGACCGGTCAGGAGGCGTATGATCTGGCTATGGAGGCGGCATCACTGATGGCGATCGTGAACACGGACAGGCTGAACGTCCGCATGGAGCCCAATACGGACAGCGGGATCTGGACCCAGATATCCAAGGAAGAACGCTATCCTGTGGTGGCGCAGCTGGACGGCTGGGTGCAGATCGAGCTGGATACCGGCGATGAGGAGGGCGGCGGAGACGCGGCTTATGTCTCTACGATGGATAATTATGTGGACGTGCGCTACGCCCTTTCGGAGGCGATCAAATTTTCGCCGCTGGAGGAGCTGGCCAACCAGCAGGCGGCCCAGCGCGCGAAGATCGTCAATTACGCGCTGCAGTTCGTGGGCAATCCCTATGTCTGGGGCGGCACCAGCCTGACGCGGGGAGCCGACTGTTCTGGGTTCGTGCAGTCGGTGCTGAAAAATTTTGGGATCTCGGTGCCCAGGGTCTCCAGGGACCAGGCCAGAGCCGGCAAGGCCGTGACATCCAGCGAGATGCGGCCCGGCGATCTGGTCTTCTATACCAACAGCAGCGGGACCGTGAACCATGTGGCTATGTATATCGGAAACGGGCAGGTGGTGCACGCCTCCAGCGCCAGGACCGGCATCAAGATCTCCACATGGAATTACCGGACGCCTTACCGGATCCGGAACGTGATCGACTGACGGAAAACGGTGCGGGATCGTCCGCATGACCGGCAGTTCCCGGGATTTTATCCGCGGGATGCAGATCATGCGGACGTTTTTCAAAATGGCGGAAAGAGGCGCCTTTGAACGAAATTCCGGCGTAAGAGAGGGAGCGGCGGTATGTTTTTTATTATGGGAATCAACCAGGGGTCG
>CANQYH010000197.1 GCA_947628025.1 uncultured Lachnospiraceae bacterium
GTGCTTGTTGTACTTGGCGATATAGGGGTGGTCGGTGGGCATGTTGGCCAGATAATGGACCGGCGAGTTCAGATAGACCAGGTCGTCCATATATGCGCCGAAGCCGTATTCCGCCGTGTAAATGCCGCTGAGGGCCAGCAGGCGGTCGAACACGTCCGGCCAGCGGAAATAGAAATTCACCGCGTGGGTAGCGCCCAGACTGCTGCCGAAGACCATGATGCCCGGCTCTTCGCTCCAGCCGTTGCGCTCTATCGCCATATGGCGGATGAACGGGGCCATTTCCTCCACGACGTAGCGGTTCCAGGCCTCGTGCCGCTCGATGCGCCTGCGGGGATCGCCGTAGGTATCGGACCAGGTTTCCTGGTCCATGGTGTCGATGGAGAAGACCATCAGTTTCCCGTTTTCGATCCACGGGGCCCAGGTATCGGACATGTGGAAGTTTTCAAAATCGAAGAAGCGGCCGTTCTGGCAGGGGATATAGAGCATGGGACGTCCCGCGTGCCCGTAGACCTTGCATTCCATGTCGCGGCCCAGGGCCTGGCTGTATTGTTTAAAATATTGAGTTTCCATAAACGGTTTCCTCCTTATAGGACCGGCGTTTTATAATTCGTACATCAGGGTTTCCATGAAGATCGGGAGCTGCTTTTCCCAGCTGGCCTCGCTGTGGTCCCCGTGGGGGACGATGCGGGCGGTCAGATAAATGTCGCGGTCCAGAAGCATCCCGCAGACCTTTTTAAATTCCTTTGCCATGACGGCGCGGCCTTTCAGCTCCTCAGAACCATAGTCCATGTAAATAACGGTGTTGGGGTGGAGCGTGGTCTTACGGATCATGTGCTCGATGCCGGCCGGATTGGTCCAGAGAGACGGGGAGAGCGCCGCGGCCCGCGAAAAATAGCGGTTGTAGGCCAGGACGGCGTAAAGGCTCATGAGCCCTCCCATGGAGCTGCCGGCAATGAATGTGTGCTTCCGGTCCGGCAGCGTGCGGAAGTTCTGGTCGACGTATGGCTTGAAGCTGCGGAGCATCCAGCGCATCGTGGTCTTCCCTTTCCCTGTGAAGCTGCCGAGCTGAGGGTCACGGAACGAAAACGGCGAATACTCGCTCAGGCGGCCGTTATCCGGATGGCGGTTGCATTCGACGGCGGCGATGATCAGCTGCGTCTCCGTGAAATCCATGTATTCCGTCATGCCCCAGGATTTGCCGTAGGTAGCGTCCTCGTCGAAAAATACGTTGTGGCCGTCGAACATATAGAGGACGGGATAGCGGCGTTCCGGTTCGTGCAGATACGATTCCGGCAGGTATATATAAGCCCGCCGGGGTTCGTCCCCGGTCAGCTCCGGGATCGTGACTTCCCAAGTTTCTACCATGATTGCCTCCGAAAAGAAAAATTTACGAGGAATAATATATCATAGCAAATGAAAAATATCAAGGTTTCGTCCGGGAAATCAAAGAAATCCATCCGCGGACAGATCGGAACCGGGGCGGGTCTTTGGCATGAATCGCGGTCCGTTTTCTGCCGGGGCCGAAAGAGCGGGCCGGCATCTGTTGTACGGAAAGGCGTAACGGAACAGCCGTATATTGCAATTTAGGTATTGCAGACGGGCGGAAAGGCAGTGGATTTCAGCCCGATCGTATGGTATAATGCTTTCCAGATAAAAAAAGCAATGCAAGGAGAAAAGGATATGACGCTGCAGGAATTGTATCAGGGAATCGGGCTGCTGCCGGAGGATATCGCAAGGCTGGAAGAGGCAGAAAAGGAAATTCCAATAGAAGAGGTTACAGGTTACATAGAACGGCTTACGAGGCCGGAGACGGCGGCAGAGGCGTATGATTCGCTGAAAGAGTACCTGGGAGAAGAGAAAGAGCAGTTCGGGATGCTGTACTGCCAGCTGGAGGCGGCGAGGCGGCTCCACCGGAGGTACGCAAAGATGCGGATACCGGATAAGATCTTTTTCGATACGATGAAATGTTTTCCGCGGTTTATGGCGGAGTGCCGGGTGCGCAATGGGAAGCGGTATTTTGACCGGGGCTGGTGGACGTTCCGGCAGGTCAGTATGCGTATCTTCCGGATCGGCGCTTTGGAATACGAGCTGAAGCAAACGACCGGGGAGAACTCCGGCGAAAGCGCTGCGGGACGCGCAGTCGGGCTGCATATCCCGTCGGACGCGGACTTTTCTCCGGAGTCGGTGGAGCGCTCCCTGGAAGAAGCGAAACAGTTTCTGGCGGAACGGTACCCGGACTTTTGCGGAGCGGACTATGTCTGCGATTCCTGGCTTTTGTCGCCGGCGCTGAAAGAACTGCTGCCGGAGGACAGCCATATTCTGGCTTTCCAGCGAAGATTTGAGATCCGGGGCGTGGATTTGGAAGACCGGGGTTATATGAGGTGGCTGTTTGCAGCGCGGGATGACGCCGCAATCGAGACGCTGCCGGAAGATACGAGACTTCGCCGGGCGGCGAAAACGTATCTTGCGGCCGGCGGCAGGATCGGAGCGGCCCGCGGGACCTTGAAAGATCCCCGTGCATAGTGCGGTCTACTCCGCGTTTTTCACGTCCTTTAAAAACTGTTCCCAGGCTTCGGGGTTTCGCACGTAGTACCGCGGGCATTCTTTTCCGGTAACGTCGTAGTGGCGGATCACGGCCTCGCTGCTGTCCAGCTTAAATTCGTCGCACAGCCACCGCACCAGCCGGACCAGGGAATCGTAGGTTTCCTGGGTGAACTGGCCGTCGGCGTCCGGGTGGCAGCACTCAATGGCGACGGTATCTTTGTTCCGGTGATTGGAGCAGTAGGAGATCTCATTCAGGGGAATGCACTGGATGATCTCCCCGTCCAGCCCAATCACAAAATGGCTGCTGGCCGAGGTGGTCTTCGTTTCCGCCAGACTGTTGAAATAGTTTCGGTTCGCGCTGGCGGAGGTCCCCGGATTTCCCACGTAGTGGACGACTACCCCGTTGACCTGCTCCAGCGCGGTCTGGGGCCGCGAATAGGGGTTCGGCGTCAGGAAATCCTGGGTGATCCAGTCCGGAATTCGGGCCTGGATCTCGGCGGAGTCGATCTTCGCCTGGGACGGTCTGATCGATCGGGAAACGAGAAAGCCCGCCGCTGCCAGCACAGCGATCGCCGCCGTCAAAAGCAGGGCGCCCCGAAACACCCGCCGGAGCCTGCGTTTCCTGCGCTTCTGTTTTATGTATTCCCGCCGGCGCTGCTCATAGCGCGCTTTTTCGCGCCGCTTCCGCCGCAGATCGTCTTCGTATTCCGCGTCGTCCCAGTCCGGGACTTCTGTGGTTTCCCGGCGCATCCATGGTTCCGCACCGTTTGCCGGTTCTCTGGATGCCGTGCGGCGCTGGGATCCGTTGGCCTTGCCGCTGCCTGGAAACTCTGTGTTTTCCCGGCGCAGCCGTTCGTCCGTCCGGCGGTCCCGGATCCCCGCGGTTCTTCTGTCCGGTATTTCCGTTATTTTTATGTTCTGTTTTTCCGCCATTGCCCTATCCTGCCTTTCGTACCGTCCGGCATACCGCGGCGCAGCCGTCTACCCTAATAATATACCAGTTTCGGCAAAATCTGCCATTACGAAAATATTATGATTCTATTAAGAAGATCATGAGAAATTCAGGATATTTGCCTGATTCCTGTCCGGGCGGCATACTGTTAAGGGCCGGGGACGCTGCGCTAAAATCAACAGGATTTTCGGACCATATTGATACGCTTCATTATTTTAAAGGAAATATACGATCTGACTTCTAAAAATAAACAAAAATGACCTTGGGGTGATTTTAGCGGTAACATTGATTTGATGGGATGATAAAAACAAGAGGGAACATATGAGGAAAAAAGCTCCGGCGGTGGCGGCAAGGATCTTTTTTCGTACTTGCGGCCCGTTTGTGAAAGGGCCGCGAAAAAATTCCGGAGCGTGAAAAAGCCTTGCGCCGGCCCTGCGGATTGAGTATACTAGGAGAAAGAAAACTGGGCTTATGGGAGAGAGGAGGACGGATATGAAAGCTGCGGGGGCTGTGGATATGGGCGTGCAAAAGAAAGTATTGCCGATCGGGACAGAGGACTTCATGGAGATAGCTGCGGGAGAGCGATATTATTATGTGGATAAGACCGGACTGATCCGGGATATTCTCCGTGGCTCGTCCAAGGTGACATTGTTCACCAGGCCGCGGCGTTTCGGGAAAACGCTGAATATGAGTATGCTGAAATGCTTCTTCGAAATCGGTGCGGATTCTTCTTTCTTCGACGGACTGGCAATCGCCGGGGAAAGGGAGCTTTGCCGGCAGTATTTGGGGAAATGTCCGGTGGTGTCTGTTACGCTGAAAGATGTGGAGGGGAATGATTTTCGGACCGCGTGCCGGATTGCCGCCGCTAAGATAAGCGCGGAGGCGTCGAGATTTGACTTTCTCCGCACAAGCGGCCGCCTGACGCCAGAAGAGCGGGAACTATATGTCAGTCTGCTTCAGATGGATATGGACGAGAGTACGCTGAGCGGCAGCCTCTGGAATTTGTCGAGGCTCCTGGCAAAGCATTATGGCCGCAAAGTCATCCTCCTGATTGACGAGTATGATGTGCCGCTGCAGAAAGCGCATGTTCAGGGATATTATGACCAGATGGTGCAGATGCTTCGCGGTATGTTTAGTCAGGCGCTGAAGACGAACCTGAGCCTGGAGCTGGCGGTGCTGACCGGGTGCCTGCGCGTTTCGAAAGAGAGCATTTTTACCGGACTTAATAATCTGAAAGTGTTTACGGCTGCAGATATGGAGTTTGATGAATATTTTGGCTTCACGGATCGTGAGGTGCGGGAGCTTTTGAGATATTATGGGCTGACGGAGCATTACGCAAAGATAAGGGAATGGTATGATGGGTACCGATTCGGCCGGGAGGAGATATACTGCCCCTGGGATGTGGTAAATTGCTGCAGGGATATTATAGGCGATCCGCAGGTGGAGCCGCAGAACTACTGGGCAAATTCCAGCAGCAACGATGTCGTGCGGGAATTTGTAAAAAGGATGGATACCGGTTCGGCCCGCAGGGAACTGGAGATCCTGGCGGACGGAGGGAGTGTGCGCAGGGAGATTCGCCAGGAGCTGACCTACCGCGATATGTATACGACAGTTGATAACCTGTGGAGTTTGCTGTATATGACAGGTTATTTGACCCAAAGAGAAAGGCCGGATGGCCGGATGTTTACGCTGGCGCTTCCCAATATGGAGATCCGTGATATTTTTGCCGATCAGATCATGGCGCTTTTCCGAGAGGAGACGCGGAAAGATGGGGCGGCGCTGGACAAGCTGTGCGGCGCGCTGGCCGCGGGGGATGCCGGGGCCGCGCAGAAAGCGCTGGAGGGCTATCTGAGGAAAGTGATCAGCATTGGTGACACGGCGGCGCGCAGGGGCAGAAAGGAGAATTTCTATCACGGCCTGCTTTTGGGAATTCTGGCGTATAAGGCGGAGTGGGTAGTTTACAGCAATCATGAGACAGGGGACGGATACGGCGATGTCCTGGTGGAAGCGGAGGACGGTGAACTGGGGATCGTTATCGAGCTGAAATACGCGGAGAATGGGGATATGGAGGCAGCCTGCAGGGAGGCGCTTGGGCAGATCGAGGATCGCCACTATGAAGAAATGCTCATTGAGAGAGGCGCAGCCCGGATATTAAGGTACGGCATCGCCTGCTATAAAAAGCGCTGCCGGGTGGAACTGGCGGCAGTTTAGGACGGCTGGCTGCAGCATCTGAAAAATGAACGGAAAGAAATGGGAGCGATCGGACGGCCCATGACGGAAAACCGCCGGTGAGAAGATCTGACAGATGCGCCCCAAAACGCAGGAGCCGTTTATGGCCCGTCATGCGTTTTGGGGCGTTTGTTTTTAGTTGAACACCTCCGCATAATAGTTCTGGCTGAGGATGAGGCGGGCGTTCTGGATCTTGCCGGCGACGAGGCGCTGAACGCTGGACACATATTCGCCGTCCACGGAGATGCCCTCGTTGGGGGTAAAGACCCCAGTGCTGGCCTCGTAGGTACCGGCGGCGGT
>CANQYH010000198.1 GCA_947628025.1 uncultured Lachnospiraceae bacterium
TATCGATCTGACGCCGACGATCCTGGATTATATGGGCCTGCCGGTCCCGAAGCTCCTGGAGGGCAAGAGCATGATGCCTCAGATACGGGACCCGCAGGTGCGGATCAACCAGGAGGTCTATCTGGAATTTACCCGCTACGAGGTAGATCACGACGGGTTTGGCGGTCTGCAGATGATGCGGGGCGTCGTCGCGGACGATGTGAAGCTGGCGGTGAATCTGCTGGATACGGACGAGCTCTACGATATGGAAAAGGATCCCTACGAGGTTCGAAATCTGATCGGCGACCCGGTGTACGCGGAGCGGAGAAACGAACTCCATGACAAGATTCTGGAGCATATGAACCAGACCCGCGATCCGTTCCGGGGCTACCAGTGGGCGTGCAGGCCCTGGAGGCCGGAGAAAACGCCGAAATGGGCCAACGAGGGCTACACGAGGCAGCGGGAGAACGAGGAGTATGAGCCGCGGCAGATGGATTATGACACGGGCCTCCCGATGGAGGAGCCGGTCAGGATCAAGGGGCCGCAGGCGAAAAAAGCGATGGAGGTGTCATCATGTCATTAGTACCTATGAAAGCGATCCTGGACGCGGCGGAAAAATACAATTACGCCCAGGGGGCGTTTAATGTCAACGCGGTCTGCCAGGCCAAGGCGGTGATCGAGGTCCACGAGATGTTCCGCGCGGCGGCGATTCTGCAGGGAGCGGATCTGGCGAACGCGTTTATGGGCGGCCGGACGGATTTTGCCAACGGGACGCTGGAGGATAAAAAGAAAGGCGCGCAGAACATTGCCAACGCCGTCAAAAAATACGCGGCGGACAGCCCGATCCCCGTGGCCCTGCATCTGGATCACGGCAAGACCTTTGATTCCTGCACGGCGGCGATCGCGGGCGGCTATACCTCCGTCATGATCGACGGTTCGTCCCTGCCGTTTGAGGAAAACATGGAACTGACCCGCGAGGTAGTCAAGTACGCCCATGAGCGCGGCGTGACCGTAGAGGGAGAGCTGGGCGTGCTGGCGGGCGTGGAGGATCATGTGTTCGCGGCCACGTCCACCTACACGAACCCGCTGGACGCTGTAACCTTTTTCAAGAATACCGGCGTGGACGCGCTTGCGATCAGCTACGGCACCAAGCACGGCGCCAATAAGGGAAAAGATACGGTGATCCGCAAGGAGATCGCCATCGCCACGAAAGAGTGCATGATGCACGAGGGCATCGAGGGAACGCTGGTCAGCCACGGTTCCTCCACGGTTCCCCAGTACATTGTCAGCGAGATCAACGCCCTGGGCGGCGATATCCGCGACGCCTACGGCATCAAGAAAGAGCAGCTGAAAGAAGTGTCCAAGCTGGGGATCCGCAAGATCAATGTGGACACGGATATCCGCCTGGCTGTAACCCGTAACCTGCGAGAACTGTTCAGGGATAAGCCGGTATTACGGGAAAGCCCGTCCATCGGTCCGATCTACGAGCTGCTCCTGAAGAATCCGTCCCAGTTCGATCCCCGCGTGTTCCTGCCGCCAATCATGGACACGGTCATGTACGGCAATGTGCCCGACGGCGACGTGGCGCAGGTCGTGGACTGCATCGAGCGGGGCGTCCGCGAGGTGGTCGGAACTCTGATCGTGGAATTCGAGAGCGTCGGCAAGGGACCGCTGGTCGAAGCCGTGTCATTGGAGGAAATGGCAGAGCGCTACAGGAAGAAAGGGATCTGACCGGCGGCAGTTGCAGGCGTGGCTCCGGCGCAAAAAACGGTTCTGAAAAGAGCGGAAAGGGGAAACAGACATGGGCATGAATATTCTGGTGGCGCACGGCGGCGGCCCTACCGCTGTGATCAATACCTCCCTGCAGGGGGTAGTGGAGACGGCGAGGTCTTCCGGAAATGTAGATAAGATCTACGCCGCGCGTTTTGGAGCGGAGGGACTTCTGAAAGGCGATCTGATCGATCTGACGGACGTGCCCGCGGAGGTGATCGGCCGCCTGTCCCGTACGCCTGCGTCGGCGATCGGCTCCTGCCGGAGAAAACTGCACGAGGAGGATTATCCGGCGGTCGTCGGGATACTGAAGAAATTCGATATTCACGCGTTCTTTTATAACGGCGGCAACGACTCCATGGACACCTGCCATAAGATCCATGAACTGGCGGTGAAAGAGGGACTGGATATCCGGGTGATCGGCATCCCGAAGACCATGGACAACGACCTGGTGGTGACGGATCACTGTCCCGGTTTCGGCAGCGCGGCCCGCTACGCGGCGATCAGCGCGGCGGAACTGGCGCTGGATGCGTCGGGACTTCCGATCCATGTGGTGGTCATGGAACTGATGGGGCGCAACGCAGGGTGGGTCACGGCGGCCAGCGCTATGGCGTCCCGGCTGACGGACTGCGAGCAGCTGGTGTATCTGCCGGAGCCGCCGGTGAACGTGGACCGGATGCTGGCGGATATCGAAAAAGGTTACGCGAAAGGCAAAGGACTGCTGGTTACGGTCAGCGAGGGCGTCTGCGACCAGGACGGGAAGCCTCTGGCGGATACGGGCATCGTGGACGGGTTCGGCCATGTCATTCCCGGCGGCGTGGGCCAGCATATCTCGGATCTGATCGTGCAGAAAACGGGACTTAAATCCCGGGCGGAGAAGCCGGGACTGCTGGGGCGGACCAGCATCCCCTATGTGTCGCCGGTGGACCGTGAGGAAGCTTATGAGGCGGGAAGCGAGGCGGTGAAAGCGGCGCTTCGCGGAGAGAGCGGTTATATGGTGGCCATCGAAGCGGACCGGAGCGGCGGGACTTATCGGAGCCGGATGTTTTTGACCCCGCTGGCGGGCGTGGCCAACGCGGAGAAAACGTTTCCGCTGGAATGGATCGTGGACGGGAACCGGATCGCGGATGAATTTTTCGCCTACGCCGGTCCGCTGATGGGCGGGAACTTACCGGAATTCGCGCTGCTGAGATAAAAGATGGAACCGGATAAGATCACGGAAAGGAAAGACATTATGAAGCATATATTGTTGAATTTAAAACGCTTTGACGTGCCGGTGGAACTGGGCGGTGTGAACCGCCTGGCGCCGGTGGCGGAATGGGGCAGAACGATCGTGGAGAGCACCCAGGAAGCGCTGAGACAGTATGACCCGGCGGAGGTGGAGTTCATGCAGTTTTTGCCGGAGGCCCATCTTCTGTCCGCGGCCGCGGCGCTTCAGAAAGACAGCCGGGTCATTTTGGGCAGTCAGGGCGTATTCCGCGAGAATACGGCGGTTGGCGGCAATTTCGGCGCGTTTACGACGAACCGGCCGGCTTCCATTGTGAAAGCGCTGGGATGCGGGGCAACGCTGATCGGCCACTGCGAGGAGCGCAGCGACAAGAAAGGGATCCTGGCGGAGGCAGGAGTGACGGATATGCCGGCGGTGAACCGCCTGCTGAATCAGGAGATCCGATGCGCCGTGGCGTCGGGGCTGAAAGTGGTCTACTGCATCGGCGAGACCAGCGAGGAGCAGCCCCGGTGGCAGCAGGTACTGGGCGAGCAGTTAAGCGTGGGCCTGGACGGCGTGGATAAGTCCCGGGTAGTCATCGCCTATGAGCCGGTCTGGAGCATCGGCCCCGGCAAGACACCTGCGGGCAAGGATTATATTACGATGATTGCTCGGTTTGTGAAAGAGCAGACCGGCGGGATGGACGTGGTGTACGGCGGCGGTCTGAAAGCCGATAACGCAGCCATGCTGGCGTCCATCGGGGAGATCGACGGCGGTTTGATCGCCCTGACCCGGTTTACGGGCGAGATCGGTTTCTATCCGGACGAATACCTGGAGATCATCCGGCTGTATATGGGCAGATAAAGGGCTCCGGCAGAGCAGAAAGACGAGGGAAAACATTCATGAAGCATGACTATTATTATTATACGAAAGAGCAGCTGCTCGCCGCGCCGAAGATCCCGATCGAGGTCCTGGCGGACAATGCGGTCGTGTTTCAGGCGATCGCCCGCGAGATGGCGGACGAGATCAAGCGGAAGAACGCCTTGGGAGAGAGGACGGTGTTCATCTGCCCCGTCGGCCCCGTGGGACAGTATCCCTATTTCGTGGAGATCGTGAACCGGGAGCGGATCAGCCTGAGGCATGTGTGGTTTATCAATATGGACGAGTACCTGACCGACGGCCGGCGCTGGATCGACCCGTCGGAGAAGCTGAGTTTCCGCGGATTTATGGACCGGGCCGTCTATGCGCAGATCGATCCGGGACTGGTCATGCCGCCGCAGCAGCGGATCTTTCCGGATCCCGAGAATGTGGGACATGTGCCGGAGACGATCGAGAAGCTGGGCGGCGTGGACATCTGCTTCGGCGGCATCGGGATCAACGGCCATCTGGCGTTTAACGAGGCGCAGGATGAACTGACTCCGGAGGAGTTTAAAGCGCTGAAGACCCGCGTGCTTGCGATCACGCCGGAGACCAGGACCGCCAACGCCATCGGGGACCTGAACGGCGCGCTGGACGATATGCCGCACTACTGCGTGACCGTCGGCATGAATGAGATCTACCATGCCGGAAAGATTCGCCTGGGCTGCTTCCGCGACTGGCACCGCAGCGCGGTCCGCCACGCGGCCTATGGGGAAGTGTCGGCCCATTTCCCGGCGACGCTTCTGCAGGATCATCCGGACGCGAAGATCCGGATCACGGAGTTTGTGGCAAATCTGCCGGAATAGGGCGAAAAGCTGCGCATTTTCTTTCGGATAAAAGGTAAAAACTGCCGAAATTTTAATTTCCTCTTGCAAACCGACAGGGAATTATGCTAAAGTATCACCAATAGAAAATGTATGAACGGGTTTTGCAGGGGTTAGGAGGAAGTTTGGATGAAAAAGCGCAGACAGGCGGTCGCGGATATGGTGAATCAGTTGGGAGAGGTGACGCTCGCCCAGCTAAAAGCGGCTTTTCCGGATGTTTCGGAAGTGACTCTCAGGACGGATCTCAGGGCGCTGGACGAGGAGCGCCAGATCGTGCGGGTCCACGGAGGCGCCAGATCCATTTCCACGGTTGCAGGCAACACCAATGACTTTTTCTCCAGATCGAATTTGCATGTGGCTGAGAAGAAACAGATTGCGGCGAAAGCGGCGACGCTGATCCGCCCGTACGATTCGATCTTTATTTCTGCCGGTTCCACCTGCGCGGAGCTGGCGCGGGCCCTGCCCTCCTGTCCGCTGTTTGTGTTTACGGACAACATCGGCGCGCTGGTGGAGATCCCCCGCCACGCCGAGATCATATCGGAGGTCTTTGGAGGACGTTTTGATTACAATACCATGCGCGTTTACGGCGTGTCTATCGCGCAGGCGATCGAATCGATCCATTTCCATACGACGTTTATCGGTACGTCCGGATTTCATCCCAAATACGGTTTCGGCTATCTGTCCCTGGACATGACGGATTCCCTGAACAAGATCATCGATCATTCCGAAAAAGTGGTCATACTGATGGATTCTTCGAAAGTCAATTACACGTCGTTCCCGCGGATCCTCTCCATGGAGAAAGCCGATATCGTCGTGACGGACGATCAGATTGAGGAGGAGACGGTTTCCGTTTTGAAAGCGAAAGGGATCACTGTGATATAGTTTTGGATCCGGACGGCAGCCATATTCTGCCGCATATTGACGCAAGGGTGAGGACGCTTCCTCCGTACCGCTGACAGCGGCGCGGACGGAGCGTCTTTTTTTTGCGTGCGCGTACTGTTTTTTGGATTTCAAAGGGTTTATTAAAAAAACGGGAAACTTTCGAAATGAAAATAAAATGCTGCTATTCCGTAAAAATATATTGACTTTTGTTTATGAAATCTTTATAATTAAGATGTACCGAAACACAATAGATATATATCGAAACAAACTGTGGTTCCGCAGCGACAGCCTGCCGGACCGGGATACATTGTGCGGACAGGAGGAAAAACGATGATCTATACAGTGACGCTGAATCCCGCCATCGATAAAACGGTGGAGATCCCATCCTTTACCGTGGACGCGGTGAACCG
>CANQYH010000199.1 GCA_947628025.1 uncultured Lachnospiraceae bacterium
TCTTTCTTCGTCCGGCCCGCTCCCAGCATCGTCGAGGCGATCCCGCAGCCTTCCGTATCGATGTGCACGATATAGCCGTCCGCCGGGGCCGTCACCTCCCGCTCATAAGGCGCGGGCGCAAACAGCGACGTGTCGTAGATATAGCGCTCGTCCCCGCCCTGGGCCTTGACCATGGACGCCAGCACGCCGACGCCGCGGCCGGACGCCAGCGCTTCTTTCGCCATATCCTTGCACTCTGCCGGCGTGCCTTTCCCCGCCATGCAGAGCATATTGGCGGCCAGCTCCAGGCAGACCTCCGTCAGATCCTCCGGTCCCTGTCCCTGAAGCGTCTGCACCGCCTCTTTTACCTCCATGGCGTTGCCGATGGCCCGTCCCAGGGGCACATCCATATCCGTGATCAGGGCGCAGCACGCGCGGCCCGCCCGGGTCCCGATGGCCACCATCTCTTCCGCCAGCCGGATCGAATCGTCCAGCGTCTTCATAAACGCGCCGCTGCCGGTCTTCACGTCCAACACGATGGCGTCGCTCCCCGCGGCCAGCTTTTTGCTCATGATCGAGGACGCGATCAGCGGCACGCTGTCCACGGTGGCCGTCACGTCCCGCAGGGCGTACAGCTTTTTATCCGCCGGGACCATATTGCCGGTCTGTCCGATGATCGCGATGCCGGTCTCATTGACGATCTCAAAGAAACGGTCCTTTTCGATGCTGGTGGTCAGCCCCGGTATGGACTCCAGCTTGTCCAGCGTGCCGCCCGTATGTCCCAGCCCGCGGCCGGACATTTTCGCGATCTTCACGCCCAGGGAAGCGGTCAGCGGCCCGATCACCAGCGAGGTCTTGTCGCCGACGCCGCCGGTGCTGTGTTTGTCCACTTTCACGCCCCGGATCGCCGACAGATCCGCCGTATCGCCGGAATGGGCCATCGCCATGGTCAGGCAGGCCGTCTCCTCCGCGCTCATTCCCCGAAAATAGATCGCCATCAGCATCGCGGACATCTGATAGTCCGGGATCTCCCCGGCGACAAAGCCGCGGACCATCTCCCGGATCTCCTCCTCCGTCAGCGCCCCGCCGTGCTTCTTCTTTTCGATCAGGTCATACATCCGTATCATAATTATCCCCTCTCCCTGTACATATATTTTTTGCACCCCATCTTCCGCGCCCGTTCCGCAAAACCGCTCCGGGCACGCACCCTCTCACCCGGCCAGGTTTTCCGGGCCGAACGACCAGGGCAGCAGCTCGCCCAGCGTCGTCTCGATATAATCGTCCGCGGACTTCGCCAGGATCACGGTGAAATCCGCGCCGCAGAACTCCCGCATCACCTGGCGGCAGACCCCGCAGGGCGGACAGAAATCCGTGATCACGCCGTCCTGCCCGCCGCAGATCACGATGGCCTCAAACTCCCGCTTCCCCTCGTTGACCGCCCTGAAAAACGCGCTGCGCTCGGCACAGACCGTCGGCGTATAGGAAGCGTTCTCGATATTGAACCCCGTGTAGACGCTTCCATCCTTACAAAGCAATGCCGCCGACACATGGAAATGGGAATAAGGCGCATACGCGCGCGGCAGATTGTCAATAGCTGCCTGTATCAGACTGCGCCTGTCCATGATCTGCCTCCTCCGCTTTCGCCAGCTTCACGATGCGGCTCGTACCCAGCCGCGACGCTCCCAGCCGCAGAAATTCCTCCGCGTCCGCGAACGAGGATATCCCTCCGGCCGCTTTCATCTTCACCTGCGGGCCCACATGCTCCGCAAACAGCCGGATATCCTCAAACGTGGCCCCGCCCTTGGAGAAGCCCGTAGAAGTCTTGATATAATCGGCCCCGGCTTCCGTGACCAGCTCGCACATCTTGATCTTTTCCTCGTCCGTCAGCAGGCAGGTCTCGATGATGACTTTCAGGATATGCTCGCCGCAGACCGTCTTGATGGAGCGGATCTCCTCCAGGATCCTGTGATAGTTTTTGTCTTTCAGATCGCCGATGTTGATGACCATGTCGATCTCGTCGGCCCCGTTCTCCAGAGCGTCCTCGGTCTCAAATACCTTGGCCGCCGTCGTATTATACCCGTTGGGGAAGCCGATGACGGTGCAGACCGCCATTTTGTCTCCCAGATACTCTTTCGCCCTCTTCACGTAGGACGGCGGGATGCACACCGAAGCCGTGCCGTATTTCACCGCGTCGTCGCACAATTCCCGGATCTCGCTCCATGTGGCCTGCTGCTGCAGCAGCGTATGGTCCACCGCTTTAAAAATCTGCTCTCTCTCCATAAGTCTTACCTTTCCTCCATTTCTTTCAGCCGGTACACCTGATATTCCCTCTCAAACACATACCCCAGCTTCTCCGCCAGGCCCACGGACTGGAGATTGACCGCGTCCCAGTTGGGCGTCAGCCCTTTCTCCAGGCACTCCAGCAGAAACGCCGCGCTGCAGGCCAGCGCCAGTCCCTGCCTCCGCCAGTCTTTGCGGGTGTCCACCTCAATCTCCATCATGCCCTCGCTGACGCCGTAGCAGGAGCAGCCCGCGATCAACTCCCTGCCCTTGAGCGCCACGTACCCGAAGCCGTACTTCATGAAATCATCTGCGTTTTCAAAATTAATGCACAGATCCCGGCTCCATTCTTCCCTGAGCGCCATGTGATAAAGGCGCTCGTCGATCCGGCGGATACGCACGCCTTTCGGGACCGAAGCCACATAACCGCGGAGCCGGGCCAGATCAAAATGATGCTCGTCCTTTTTCAGCGCGTAGCGGGCCACCAGCCTCTGCTGCCCCGCGAACTCTTCTTCGATCCAGTCCGCCCACATCTCATTCTGGGGATAAATGAACGCCTGCGACGCGGATTCGTAGATCTGTCCTTTCAGATCCAGCGCTTTCTCTCCTTTCGGCGGCAATCCCAGCAGATAGGCGAAATCGCCCACGACCACCAGGCAATAGGAAGAACCGGTCAGAGACGGGACCCAGACGCGGCCGATCGCGCCCTCCATGGCCCCCCGCAGGAGCACGTCCCTGCTGCCGGCGCAGAGGGAACGGATACTTTCTCTTTTCTGTTTCCCAAGTTCGATCATCATGCCGATATCCTCCTTTGTCCCGGTTCCGCGGACAAAAAAGCTGATAAAAACATGCCTGTGTGCCCCGCGGGTACGACGCATATCATTATCAGCCTCTTTCCGCACCGCATATTGACTTCCTGTCTTCCATACACCGCCACGGATCACCCGCGCCGGCAAAGCATGACCGGATCTGTCCCTGCTTCGCGGCTGGATTTCCCATAACCAGTATACCATACTTCTGCGGAAAATTCCAATGTTTTGTGAAAATACTTTCTTCTTTTCTGTCGTTTTTTGTCAATTTTTACGGATCCAACCGTTGACTTTCCGTTTCCGTCACCGGCGCGGACCTAAAATGCGCCGGTGGATTTGACGACTTTCGGACGGTAACCGGCGTCGTTTAATGCCTGGACGATCTCGTGCTTATGCTCGCTGCCGTAGGCCTCCAGCGTGATCCGCAGCTCCACGGCGGCGTTGCGGTTGATGCTGATGAACTGGTTGTGCTCCAGTTTGATGACGTTGCCCTGGTGCTCGGCCAGAAGCGCCGACACTTTCGCCAGCTGTCCCGGCTTATCTGGCAGCAGCACGGAGACGGTAAAGACCCTGTCTCTCTGGATCAGGCCGTGCTGGACGATGGAAGCCATCGTGATCACGTCCATATTGCCGCCGCTTAAGATCGAGACGATCTTTTTCTTCTTCACATCCAGGTGCTTTAACGCGGCCACGGTCAGCAGACCGGAGTTTTCCACGATCATCTTGTGGTTCTCCACCATGTCCAGGAAAGCCACGATCAGCTCGTTGTCCTCTACCGTGATGATGTCGTCCACATTCTCCTGGATATAGGGGAAGATCTTCTCGCCGGGACATTTGACCGCGGTGCCGTCGGCGATCGTGCTGACATGGTCCAGCGTCACCACATGACCGGCTTTCAGGGACTCCTGCATACAGTTGGCCCCCGCCGGTTCCACGCCGATGACCTTGATCTTCGGGTTCAGCTGCTTGGCCAGGGTGGAAACGCCGGCCGCCAGACCGCCGCCGCCGATGGGCACCAGGATATAATCCACCGTCGGCAGCTCTTTGATGATCTCCATCGCGATGGTTCCCTGCCCGGTCGCCACGGCCAGATCGTCAAAGGGGTGCACAAAGGTCATTTTCTTTTCCCGCGCCAGATTTTCGGCGTACTCGCAGGCTTCGTCGAACACGTCTCCATAGAGGATCACTTCCGCCCCGTAATTTTTGGTGCGGTTGATCTTAATAAGCGGCGTCGAGGTCGGCATCACGATGATCGCGGGCACGCCGGCCAGCTTCGCCGCGTACGCCACGCCCTGGGCATGGTTCCCGGCGGAGGCGGCGACCAGGCCGTTCTTCTCCTCCTCGCCCGTCAGGGTGCTGATCTTATAATAGGCCCCCCGCACCTTGTATGCGCCGGTATACTGCATATTCTCCGGCTTGAAATAGACCTTGTTGCCGGTCTGCTCCGAATAATACTCGCTGTATACCAGCTTGGTCTCCTGGATCACGCGTCCTACGACTTCTGTCGCTTCCTCAAAGCTCTCAAGTGTCATCATGTTTATCATCTCTTCCTTAT
Organism: uncultured Lachnospiraceae bacterium; assembly: GCA_947628025.1. Taxonomy (GTDB): domain Bacteria; phylum Bacillota; class Clostridia; order Lachnospirales; family Lachnospiraceae; genus UBA3402. The sequence goes on from CANQYH010000199.1 coordinate 4,624, forward strand.
AAATTATATAGTAAACCTGCGCTCTCTTAGGAAAGTTCGCGCAGCACCCGCCGCCGTCCGAAGACCGCGGCGGGCGTTTTTTCAAATGAACCGATCAAACGAACAGCGCCTTAATGAACGCGTCCGCGTCAAATTTCTGGAGATCGTCGATCTTCTCGCCGATGCCGATGTATTTCACCGGAATTCCCAATTCCGACTGGATCGCCACCGCGATGCCGCCCTTGGCCGTCCCGTCCAGCTTCGTGAGGATGATGCCGGTCACATCCGCCACCTCCATGAACTGCCGGGCCTGGGACAGGGCGTTCTGGCCCGTGGTCCCGTCCAGCACTACCAGCGTCTCCCGGTAAGCGTCCGGATATTCCCGGGTGATGATCCGGTCGATCTTCCTCAGCTCTTCCATCAGGTTCTTTTTGTTATGGAGCCGCCCCGCCGTATCGCAGATCAGCACGTCGGCGTCCCGGGCCTTGGCCGCCGCCACCGCGTCGTAGACCACAGCCGCCGGGTCGGAGCCCTCCTGCTGGGCGATGATCTCCACCCCCGCCCTGCGGGCCCATTCCGTCAGCTGCTCGATGGCCGCCGCGCGGAACGTATCGGCCGCCGCCAGCACGACTTTCTTGCCCTGGTCCTTTAGCTGGCCGGCCAGTTTGCCCACGGAGGTCGTCTTGCCCACGCCGTTGACGCCGATGACCAGGACCACGGAACGGCGGTGTTCGAACTCATAGGCATTCTCACCCAGATCCATCTGGCGCTTCATGCTCTCCATCAGCAGCGCCTTGCACTCCGCAGGCTCCTTGATGCGCTTCTCTTTCACCTGGGCCCGCAGATCCTCGACGATCTTCATCGTAGTCTGAATCCCCAGATCGCCCATGATCAGCGTCTCCTCGATCTCCTCGTAAAAGTCGTCGTCGATGGCGGAAAAACCGCTGAAGATCGAATCCATGCCAGATACGATGTTATCTCTCGTTTTCTGAAGGCCCTCTACCAGCCTCCCAAAAAATCCCTTTTTTCCTTCTGCCATTGCCTGCCCTCCTTGATCCGTAGCCATGGAAAACGGCAAAACGCGTTTTCCGTTAATTGTCAAGCGACGCCTCGATCAGGCTGACCGAGACCAGCGTTGAAACTCCCTTTTCCTGCATGGTGATGCCGTACAGGCGGTCGGCGCTGACCATCGTGCCCCGCCGGTGGGTGATCACGATAAACTGGGTGCTGCGCGTCAGCTTATGCAGGTAACGCGCGAACCGCTCCACGTTGGAATCGTCCAGGGCCGCCTCGATCTCGTCCAGCAGGCAGAACGGCGACGGCTTCAGATTCTGAATCGCAAACAGCAACGCGATCGCCGTCAGCGCTTTCTCCCCGCCG
>CANQYH010000200.1 GCA_947628025.1 uncultured Lachnospiraceae bacterium
CGGCCACATATCGTAACCGGCTTTCGTGCTGACGATCAGCTCGTCCCGGTATGCCCCCATCTCCTCCCGGAGGATCCGCCCGAAGTTCGTCTCCGCGCTGCCCGGCGCGGGACCGTAATTGTTCGCCAGATCAAAGTGCGTGATCCCGTGATCGAAAGCCGTAAAGCACAGCCGCTTCATATTTTCATAAGACGCCGTGTCACCGAAATTATGCCAGAGTCCCAAAGACACCGCCGGCAGTTTTAGTCCGCTGGCCCCGCAGCGGTGATACGGCAGGGTCCCGTAACGTGTTTCTGATGCCTGATACATAAAAATACCTCCGATCTGTCTATCTGAAATCCGCGGCGGCCCGAAACCGCCGCCCGTCGTTTGTCCCATATTCAGTGTCTGCCGCCTCAGTCCGCAAAGTCCAGTCCCAGATGGCGGTAGGCGTTCTCCGTCGCGACCCGCCCCCGGGGCGTGCGGTTGATCAGTCCGTTCATCAAAAGATACGGCTCGTACACATCCTCCAGCGTGCCCGCATCCTCTCCCAGCGCCGCCGCCAGGGTCTCCAGCCCCACCGGCCCGCCGGAAAATTTATGGATGATCGTGGTCAGGATCGCCCGGTCATTGTTGTCCAGTCCCAGCCGGTCCACATCCAGCATGTCCAGTGCGAAATCCGCCACTTCTTTCGTGATCACGCCGTCGTATTTCACCTGGGCGAAATCCCGGACGCGCTTCAGCAGGCGGTTGGCCAGACGCGGCGTACCGCGGGACCGTTTGGCCAGTTCCATGGCCCCGTCCTCCTCGATCGTCACCCCCAGGACTTTCGCGGAACGCAGTATGATCGTCTTTAATTCCCCGGGCGTATAAAACTCCATCTTCTGCACCACGCCGAAGCGGTCCCGCAGCGGGGCCGTCAAAAGTCCTGCCCGCGTCGTCGCTCCCACCAGCGTAAAATGCGGCAGCTCGAGATGAAGCGAGCGCGCGGAAGAATCCTTGCCCAGCATGATATCGATGGCAAAATCCTCCATGGCCGGATACAGCACTTCCTCCACCTGGCGGTTCAGGCGGTGGATCTCGTCCACAAAGAGGACGTCCCCCTCCTGCAGGCCGTTGAGAACCGCGACCATCTCGCCGGGCTTTTCGATCGCCGGCCCCGACGTGATCTTGATATTCGCGCCCATCTCATTGGCGATGATGCCGGCCAGCGTGGTCTTGCCCAGCCCGGGCGGCCCGTAAAACAGCACATGATCCAGAGACTCCCTCCTGGATCTGGCCGCGTCGATGTAGATCTTCATCATGGACTTCAGCCGTTCCTGCCCGATATACTCTTCCAGCCGCTGGGGCCGCAGCGTCGACTCCACTTTCTCGTCTTCCGCCGTCAGTTCCGTATTTATGATCTTTCGCTCCATATGATCCTGCCCATCCGATCCATGCACCCGGTCCGTACCGTGTGCGCTCTGTTTTTACTATCCCTGTTCTATACACAGGCGCACGGCACACTCTCGCGGACCGGAACGCTTCCTTTCTAACCTTTCAGACTCAAGGCCCCCTCCTGGTATCTGCGTCCGCCTAGATCAGGTACCGCAGCGACGCTTTCAGTATCTGCTCCGCGGTCATGTCCTCCGACGCCGCCTGGCGCACCGCTTTCACCGCTTCCGTCTGGGAATACCCCAGAGCCACCAGCGCTTCGACCGCCTCTTTCCCTGCGCCGCTCACGCCTGCCGCAGCCTGCTGCGCCGCGGCCGCGCTCTCTCCGGACAGGGACAGCGGCACATCCTCCGCGGAGACCTTTTCTTTCAGATCCAGGATCACTCTCTGCGCCGTCCGGATCCCGATCCCCGGCGCGCGGGAGATCGCTTTCGCATCCCCGGTCAGGATCGCCAGCCGCAGATCCGCCGGACTTAACGCCGACAGGATCGCCAGCGCGCCTTTCGGTCCCACGCCGTTGACGCCCAGCAGCCGTTTAAACATCCTAAGGTCCTGGCGGCTGCCGAACCCGTACAGCGTCATGGCGTCCTCCTGCACCCGCAGATACGTATAGATCCGCACTTCGCTGCCCAGCGGCGGCAGCGTCTCCAGAAGCGGCAGAGGCACATGGATATTGTAGCCCACGTTTCCCGCTTCCACCACGATCCGGTCCTCGTCCACCTCCGCCAGCGGCCCTCTAATATATGAAATCATGCGTTTCGGTTCCTTTCCTGCGGCCGCGCCGCCGTCTCCGGCCCACAGCCGTATCTTCATCTTACCATACGGCCGTTTCCTTTGCAAGCGCTATCGAACAAATATTCTGGTACCTGCCGCAGGCTACGCCTCGTGATACGAATCCAGGAAATGATGGCGGACCCCGTTCTGCTTATAGGAAATGACCGTCTCCAGATTGACGTTCTCCACGCTGCGGAATATGTTCTTTTCGATCAGCGGGTCCGTTTCCGCCAGCCGCCGGATCAGCGCCTTGATCTCCCCGCGCTTTGAACCCTGCTCCGTCCCTCCGCAGGAGACGCAGCTTTCCGTCAGGCGGCAGGCGCACTGGATGAAATGCAGGCCGTTATGGTCCCTCCAGCGGATGATGTCCCGCTCGCGGACCAGATACAAGGGCCGGATCAGCTCCATCCCCTCGAAATTCGTGCTGTGGAGCTTGGGCATCATGGTCTGGATCTGCGCGCCGTAGAGCATCCCCATCAAAATGGTCTCGATCACATCGTCGTAATGATGGCCCAGCGCGATCTTATTGCAGCCCAGCTCCCTGGCCTGGCTGTAGAGGTATCCCCTGCGCATCCTGGCGCAGAGATAGCAGGGCGCGCCGGACTGCCCCGCCACGATATCAAAGATCTCCGTCTTAAAGGTCCGGATCGGAACGCCCAGAAGCTTCGCGTTTTCCGTCACCGTCCGGTAATTCAGCTCGTTATAGCCGGGATCCATCACCAGAAAGACCGCGTCAAAGTTCCGCTTTCCGTGCCGCAGAAGCTCCTGGAACAGCTTCGCCATCAGCATGGAATCCTTGCCGCCGGAAATGCAGACGGCGATCCGGTCCCCGTCCTCGATCAGGCGGTACTCGTTGATCGCCTTTACAAACGGCGTCCACAGTTCCTTACGGTAGGTTTTAATGATGCTGCGCTCCGCCTGGGCGCGCCGCTCGTCCGCCCGGGCCTCGTCCTCCGCCATCCTCTGAAGCTCCCTCCGCAGATAGCCCCGGTATCCGCCGCGGATGCTGTAAGCGGTGCGCCCCAGACCGTCCAGCGCCTCCGCCAGCTCCAGGGATCTCTCCCCGGTATGGCACAGCAGATAGAGCGGTTCGTCTGCCAACGCCGCAAACTCCGAAAGCTCCGCTTCCTCATAGGGAATGTTCTCGGCCCCGGGATAAGAGCCCTTTTCAAAATGATCCCTGCTCCGGATATCGACGATGCGCTTTTTTCCCGGGACCCTCTCCAGCTCTTCGATCTCAATCTCGCGAATCATGCTTTCTTCCCTTTCCCGCGGCCAGATCCTTTATGACCTCGCCGGCAATGATCAGCCCCGCGGCGGACGGCACGAACGCCGTGCTGCCCGAAACCGCCCTGCGGACCGTCCCGTTATTTTCTGTATTTTCGTCCGTTCCCAGCTCCTCCGCACCGGCAGCGGCCCGCAGGGGAGGTTCCTCCGAATAGACGACTTTCAATTTTTCAATTCCGCGCCGTTTCAGCTCTTTCCGCATCACCCTGGCTAACGGATCCATTTTCGTCTGATAAATGTCCGCTACCCGCAGCGCGGTCGGATCCAGCTTATTCCCCGCTCCCATGCTGCTGATGGCCGGCGTATGCGTTTCCGCGCATTTCACGGCCAGCGCCAGCTTCGCGGACACCGTATCCACGGCGTCGACCACATAATCGTAATCCGCGAATGGAAATTCGGAGGCGTTTTCCGGCAGGAAGAAGCAGGTATGCAGCCTCACCTCCGCTTCCGGATGGATCTCCAGGATCCGTTCTTTCATCACTTCCGTTTTAAATCTTCCCAGCGTTTTGTGCGTCGCAATGATCTGCCGGTTCAGATTGGTCAGGCTGACCCGGTCATGGTCGACCAGATCCAGCGCGCCGATCCCGCTGCGCGCCAGGGCCTCGCAGACATAGCCGCCTACGCCGCCGATCCCGAACACCGCCACGCGGGCGCGTGCCAGACGTTCCATCGCCGCTTTGCCCAAAAGCAGTTCTGTTCTTGAAAACTGACCCGACATAATACTTCCTCCATTCCGACCGGTTCCGCATCATTGTCCAATGCCGTTAAGCGGCGGCACAGCGGCAGAAAATTTGCCGTTTCCTCCGGATCCGTTGTTCCCAAGCATTTCATTTTCTGTTATAATAAAACCGTTTCCCGATGTACGCAGAAAGGATTTGACCATGATCACGGTTGAAAACGATTTCACATTTCCGGATTCCTATCCGCTAAAACGGCTGGGCCGGCCGGAAGACCTGCTGTTTTTCGATATCGAAACGACCGGCTTTTCCGGAGACTATTCGCAGCTGTACCTGATCGGCTGCGCGTATTTCCGAAACGGCGGCTGGCGTCTCATCCAATGGTTCGCAGACCGCTCCGACGCCGAAAAAGATCTGCTGACAGCCTTTTTCGGTTTCCTGCGCTCCTTTTCCACCCTCGTCCATTTCAACGGCGACGGCTTCGATCTCCCTTATCTGCTGAAACGCTGCCAGGCCTGCGGGCTTCCCTATGACTTCTCCGGAATAACCAGCGTCGATCTCTACAAAAAGATACGGCCCTACCGCAGCCGTCTGGCTTTAGACAGCCTGAAGCAGAAATCCATCGAGCGCTTCCTCGGCATTCACCGTCAGGACCGCTTCAGCGGCGGAGAGCTGATCGAAGTCTATCATCATTACCTGGATACCCGCGAGGAGCGGCTCTATGATCTGCTGATGCTCCATAACCGGGAGGACCTGGAGGGCATGCCCCTGATCCTCCCCATCCTCTACTATCCGGATTTCTTCGAGGGTTCTTTCGCCCTCTCCGGTCAAACGGTAGGAGCGGACGGACCCGTTTCGGGTGCGTCAAAATATCTCGGCCTGAGCCTGACCGGCTGCTGCGCTCTCCCCGTCCCTATCCGCTGGGACGGCTCTTTCTGCGGCCTGCCCTATCATGCCTGTGCCGACGGAAACAGATTGAGCCTGTCTCTGCCCCTGTATGAGGGGACTCTGAAATATTTTTACGACGACTACCAAAACTATTACTATCTGCCCTGCGAGGACCGGGCCGTCCATAAAAGCGTCGGCGAATTTGTGGAAAGATCCGCCCGAAAAAAGGCCACGCCCCAGACCTGCTACGTTCCCAAGACCTCGCTGTACCTCCCGCAGCCCGCCCCCATATGGGAACCGGCTTTCCGGGAATCCTACCGTGCGAAAACCGTTTACGCCGAATACGCGCCCGGCCTGCTGGAGTCCCCCGAGGCCCTGGACGCCTATCTGCGCGCTCTTCTGGGGTGAATATCTGTATTGTGTCCTTTGCCAGAAAATGCCCGCCGGACGCCTATCTGTGTGCCTTTCTGAGGTGAACCCGCGGCCTCGGACGCAGGCGGCCGTCCGGCGCAGTCTAAGTCAAGCACCGCGCCGCCGGTCCTCCCGTTATTTTGAACCGGATCCGGTCCCCGCTGCGGCCTCAGAATCTCCTCCCGCATTTCGGGCAGAACTCGAAATCCTCCCCCGTCTCGTAGCCGCAGCCCGCGCAGCGCTTCAGAGGCCGCCAGCCGCTTCCTCCGCTTCCCGGCGACACCAGGCGGAGCATATCCGGCGTGATCGCGATCTCCGCTCCTTTCGCCAGCTGCCTGCCTATCTCGGGAGACAGTTCATAGACTGCGCCGCAGCAGCTTGTTTTCACAAAATATTTCCGCCCCCACCGGAATGTGGGGATAAAAAACAGGGACAGGTACATATAGGTCATAAAAACCTGGTATCTGCCATAGCGGCCGCACCGCCCGCAGATAAACAATTCACCGTTATAAGCCAGCTCTTTCGAC
>CANQYH010000201.1 GCA_947628025.1 uncultured Lachnospiraceae bacterium
TGCTCCACTACGGCCACATCAACCTGCTCAAGCGGGCCAAGGCCCTGGGGGATTACCTGATCGTGGCCCTGTCCACCGACGAGTTCAACTGGCGGGAAAAGCAAAAGAAATGCTATTTCCCCTATGAAGTCCGCAAGCAGCTGCTGGAGGCCATCCGCTATGTGGATCTGGTCATCCCGGAGGAGAGCTGGGAGCAGAAGCGCTCGGACATCCATGAGTACCACATCGACACCTTCGTCATCGGCGACGACTGGACCGGCAAGTTCGACTTCCTGAAGGAGGAGGGCGCCGAGGTGGTCTATCTGCCCCGGACGCCGGAGATCAGCACCACCCAGATCAAGACGGACCTGAACGGGAAGACGGACTGACCGCCCCCGTTCTCCATAGGCAAAAATAAACAGGGGCCGCCTCCCGGCGGCCCCATAATCCCATAATAAGGCGCAGAAACGGCATGACCTGAACTGACGGGTCATGCCGTTCCTGTCGCAATCATTTTGTCCCATCCGCCGGCCGCGGGCCGGCGTCAATCCAAATTGGCGTCCTTCGGTTCCTTTTTCAGCAGGCGGTACACCGTGGGGACCGATACACCCAGCAGGTTCGCCGTGATCTTCACCGAGTCGCGCACGTAAAATACTTCCATCTTCTCCAGCCGCCGCACCAGCTTTCGCTTCTCCTCGATGGTCATCCGCTCCGCAGGCACGGAAACGGCGTCGATCTCATCCTGGATCAGCTTTTGGATGTAGGTGGACAGAGAGAGGGTGCCGCCCTTTTCGTCGATCGCTTTTATGGAGGTATCCCCCGCGACCTGATAGCCGAGATACCGGGTGACGGTCTTCAAGACATCATAGAACAGGTCGATCTGCATGCAGATGATGAAAAGGCCTACGACCTTGTCCCGGCTGTTCCGGATGGCGAAAATGTTCAGCTTCACGCGTCCCTGGGCCGTGCTGGCCTCCGTATCCACGTGGGTGACGCCCGGGGCGCCCGTCCTTTTCAGCTCCTGCAGGACCTCTCTCAGAAACACCGTCAGCCGGTCCCCCACGTCCCGCCCCGTATCCGGGCCGTACATGGCATGGACCTCTCCGTCCGTCTCCGAGTCATAGATCCTGTATAAAACGGTGCTGCAGGGGACGCCGATGGTATCGCTGAGAAACTTCGCGAAGACCCGATAGGATTCGAGCAGCTGTTCATCTTCCGCCGTCTGACACATAAGCGTTTCGCTCCTTTGTCCGCCGGCCTCCGTACTGCTGTCCGTCCGCTGTGCCGGTCGTGATCGTTATTTGGATGCCGCGAGGTAGTCCAGGGCGTACTGCGCATGGAGCGCGGCGGCCACCTTCAGACTGTCCTCGTGGATGTCGAAGCGGTTGTTGTGGTGCGGGGGATTGTCCCGGTCCGGGAACCCGCCGCCCACGAACACGAACGTACCGCCCAGCTTCTCCATGTAGAAGGCAAAATCCTCGCCGGGCATCACGGGGGGCATGGTATAGAGCGCATCTTCCCCGAAGAGCTTGGCCGTGACCGCCTGCCCGAAGGCGGCGTTCTCCGGCGTGTTGATAACAGCCGGCGTTCCCTCGCCGAAGAGGACCATCTCGCTTTTCGCCCGGAAAGCTGCGGCGGTGTTCTCCGCGATGCGGCTGATCATCTGCTCGTAATTGTCGTGGATCCGCGGGTCAAAATAGCGCAGATTGCCTTCCAGAACGGCTTCCTCCGCGATGATATTGAACCGCTGGCCCGCCGTCAGCTTTCCGATGGTCACCAGCCCCACGTCCTGGGGGGAGATCTCACGGCTGACGATGGTCTGCAGGTTCATCACGATCGCAGAGGCCGCCACCACCGCGTCCACGCCCTGGTTGGGCGCGGCGGCATGGGCGCCTTTGCCGGTGATCTTCAGGGTGAACAGGTCCGTGCCCGCCATCCGGGGCCCCACGTCGCAGGAGACCTTTCCGACCGGCACGTCCACCCAGATGTGGATGCCGAAGCAGTGGTCGATCCCCTCCAGCGCGCCGGCCTCCTCCATCTTGAAATAGCTGCCCCGGAACTCCTCGCCCGACTCAAAGAAGAGCTTGACCGTTCCCTGGAGCTGATCTCTCATATCACAGAGGATGTGCGCCGCGCCCAGCAGGGCCGCCACATGGCCGTCATGGCCGCAGGCGTGCATCACGTCGGGCACCTGGGACTTGTACGGGCACTCGTTCATCTCCTGCACCGGCAGGGCGTCCATATCCGCCCGCAGCAGGATCGTCTTTCCCGGCGTCTTTCCCTCGATGGTAGCGACGATGTTGGTCGTATCCGCTACGGTCACATAGGGGATGTTCAGCCGGTCCAGCTCGCCCCGGATGAATTTCGCGGTCTCATACTCCTTGAAGCTGACCTCAGGGTGCATGTGAAGATGGCGCCGGACTTCGACCATATAGGGAAAATACTTCTCCGCAAGCTGCAGAACCATGGTCCCACTCCTTTACAGCATCGTCACGACCACACCGGCGATCAGCACGGACGAGATCGTCACAGTGATGAAACCGGCGGTGACCATCTTGGGCAGGATGTAGTTCTCCAGCGCGGCCCGCTCCTCCTCGTTGGAGGACATGGCCTTGGCGACCTCCTGGGACATCAGCATCGTGGTGGGGAAGCCAAAGGTGCACGTCAGGGCCAGGGAGATGCCGAGGCCGGGGGTCACCTTCAGGAGCTTGGAGGCCACCGTGCCCACGATGAACGCGCCGATCACGCCCAGGATCAGGACCACCAGCATGGGAACGATCATGCTCAGCAGCTGCTGAGGCGTGGTCGTGGCAAGGTTGGTAAAGATGATGACCGTGGTGGCAAAGATGATGAAGGTGTTGGAGCCGGTGCGGGGCAGGGAGTTCTTCTCCAGGAAGCCCAGCTCGCCGAACAGGATGCCGAACAGCAGGGCGAACACGAAGAAGTGGATCTTGCCGCCGGTAAGGCCGGCCGCCGTCTGAGCGATCGCGGCGACGATGGTGAGCTTGAGCAGGTGGATGGAGGGCTTGTCGAACATGGCCGGCAGCTGCAGAGGCTTGCGCTTGGCAGCGGCGGCGGCGTTCTCCGCGTCGGTCACAGTGTACAGCGCGATGTTCTGCGGGTCCTTCAGGAAGGTGCGGGCGTCACGGCGCAGCAGCTGGGAGGCGATGGGGATGCCCACGAAGTTCTGCACCACCAGGATCAGCACCACAAAGCTGCTGAGCTCGGTAAGGCCCTTGCCGTTCAGGGCGTCTATCATCAGCAGCGCGGCGGTGTTGGCGCCGGCGAAAATGGGCGCGCCGGCAATGGCTCTGTCATGGCCGATCAGGAAGGGGCCGACCAGGACGATCAGGCCCACGCCGGCGATCACGCCCGCCAGGCTGATGATGACCGTCTTCCACTGCCGCTTCAGCTCGGGGAAGTCGATCATCGTGCCCAGCGACGTGATCAGGATGCCGATCAGGTTGTTGGCGATGGCCGTCACCGCCGCGGTATCAAAGATATCGCCGGGAAGCCCGCACCAGAACGCGATCAGGAGCACCACTGCGATCACCAGGGTCGCAGAGAGGACTGCGCGGGTCTTTTCCGCCACGATCTCGCCGAAGGCGAAGATCGCCAGCAGGATCGCAAAAGCAATAGTTGGTGTCATGGACGTTTACTCCTTTTTATTTTAACATTTTTTGGGAAACTCTTCAATAGCTGCCTGCCGGGCTCACTTGACCTCGCCCAGAGGCTCCAGCTTCACGGTGAAGTGGCGCAGGACCGGGGTCTCCTCTGTGATCTTGTAGCCGGGATAGTCGGCGGCGTGGTCCGCACAGTACTTGATGACGTCGGCGACATAGTCCAGGTGGGCCTGGGTATACACCCGGCGGGCCAGGCACAGACGGCAGAACTCGATGTCGGCGCGCTGCTGCTCATGGGTATCCGGGTCGCGGTCCAGGGACAGAGAGCCGATGTCGCCGCCGCGGATGCCGCCTTCCAGGTACAGAGCCACAGACAGCGCCTGGGCCGGGAACTCGTACCAGGGGATGTGCTTCATGATGGCGGCGGAGTCCAGATAGATGGCGTTGCCCCCCACGGGATACTGGAGAGGGATGCCCATCTCATGGAGCTTCTCGCCCAGGTACTGGGTCTGGCCGACACGGTAAGCCAAAAAGTCATCGTCGATGCCCTCGTACAGGCCCACCGCCATGGCGGCGATGTCCCGGCCGGAGAGGCCGCCGTAGGTCAGGAAGCCCTCGTTGGGGATGGTCTTCAGACGCACCTGCTTGATGAGGTCTTCGTTCTCCTTCACGCCGATGATGCCGCCCATGCTGGCAATGGCGTCCTTCTTGGCGGACATGGAGAACGCGTCGGCATAGCTGAACTCCTCCTTGACGATCTCCCGGACCGTCTTGTCGGCATAGCCCTCTTCGCGGGTCTTGATGAAGTAGGCGTTTTCCGCGTAGCGGGCGGCGTCGATGACGAAGGGGATACCGTACTTTTTCGCGATGGCTCCGGTGGCGCGCAGGTTGGCCATGGAGACCGGCTGGCCGCCCACCGAGTTGTTGGTGATCGTCATCAGGATCATGCCGATGTTTTCCGCGCCCTTCTCCTGGATGGTGGCCTCCAGCTTTTCAAGGTCGATGTTTCCCTTGAAGGGAGCGGGGACGTCGGCGTGCTTGGACTCCTCGCAGGGCAGGTTGATGGCCCGCGCCCCGGTCATGACCACATGGCCGTTGGTGGTGTCGAAGAAGTGGTTGGAAATGGCGTACTTGCCGGGACCCAGCAGGCAGGGGAAGAGCACCTTCTCGCAGGCGCGGCCCTGGTGCACGGGCTGTGCATAGGTATAGCCGAAGATGTCCTGCACCGCGTTCAGGACCTGGTAATACCCCCGGGCGCCGCCATAGGACTCGTCGGCGGTCATCATGGCGGCATACTGGAACTGGCTGTTGGCGCCGGTACCGGAATCGGTCTGCATGTCGATGTAGACGTCCTCGGAATGAAGGCTGAACATGTTGTATCCGGCCTTCTTCAGACACTCCAGACGGTACTCTCGGGTCGTCTTTTTGATCGGCTCGACCATCTTGATCCGGAACGGCTCCATTATGTACTTCATTGGCATAGCGCATTCCCCCTCTTTGAAATACAGATTATGATGATGATACATTATTTATCATCTCGCCAACACTATACTCGCCCGAATGGCAAAGCGTCAAGCGGTGTGATAAAATTTTTATCAAAATGACAAATTTTTGTGCGAATCGTAAATTTTCCAGTGGCTGTTTTGTAGAGTTTCACCGGCCGTTTTCCGGGTTTTTCCAGCGCTTTCCGCCTCCCGCCGGCGGCAGCCGGATGAACGGAGCGGGACAGGGCGTTTTCCTCTCTGCGGAAAATATGGATGAGATTTAGGCCTATCATTTTTGGCCTATTCATATTATTATATATCACAGACGGGGACCGGGGCGGACCGGGGGATACGGATGGATTTTTTTGCAGGATTTTGCCTGCTTTTAGCAGATTAAGCTGTAGACAGTTGCGATTTATTGTGCTATTATATCAAGGTATAAAATTAAGCAGAGGTGATGCTCATGCTCTTTAAGTCCCATGGCGGCGTCCATCCGAACGACAAGAAGGCGCCCGCCAACGAAGCGGAGATCTCCACCATTCCTCAGCCCCCGCAGGTGGTCATCCCCATGTCCCAGCACATCGGCGCGCCCTGTACGCCGCTGGTAGCTGTGGGCGACGAGGTGAAGCTGGGTCAGAAGATCGGCGAGGCGAAAGCCCCCGTCTCCGCCCCGGTCCACGCCTCCGTTTCCGGCAAGGTGGTAGCCATCGGGCCCCACCTGAACAGCCTCGGCAACATGGTGACCTCCGTCGTCATCGAGAACGACTTCAAGGACACCCCCGCCGAGACCATGGTCCCTGCCTCCGCAGAGGCCCTGGAAAGCCCCGAGCAGATCGCGGACATCGTCCGTGAGGCCGGCATCGTGGGCAT
>CANQYH010000202.1 GCA_947628025.1 uncultured Lachnospiraceae bacterium
AGGAACCCATCTCGCGCCGGATCGCGCCGACCGCCGCAAAGCACGGCATACACAGCAGGTTAAACGCCATGTAGGAATACGCCGTAACCTTGGTAAACACCTCGCCAATCGCGGGCAGGGCTTCCTCGCCGGCCATGATCGCTTCCACCGCCTCATCGCTGACGCCGCCGAACAGCTGTCCGAACGTGGCGACGATATTCTCTTTCGCGATCCACCCGGTCACCACGCCTACGCTAGCTCTCCAGTCGGCCCATCCCAGCGGCGCGAAGATCCATTTAATCGCGTTGCCAAAGGCGGCCAGGAAACTCTCTTCCATATCGCACATACCGCTCAGGTTAAAGCTGGAAAGGAACCAGATCAGCACAGTGGACGCAAAGATCACGGTACCGGCTTTGATGGCGAAACCTTTCACTTTCTCCCAGGCGTGGATCAGGACGCTGCGAAGCGTCGGGATGCGGTACTGGGGCAGCTCCATGATAAAGTTGGAGGTCTCCGCCTTGAACGCGAATTTATTCAACAGCAGCGCGCTGATGATCGCCACGACGATGCCCAGCATATAGATAGAAAAGACCACCAGCGTCCGGTTGCTGTCCACAAACAGCGTGGTCGCGAACATCATGTAGATCGGCAGCTTGGCGCCGCAGGACATGAACGGCGTGATCATCATCGTGATCTTGCGGTCCTTATCACTCTCCAGCGTCCGAGATGCCATCAGCGCCGGTACGGAGCAGCCGAAGCCCATCAGCATCGGGATGAACGAACGTCCGCTCAGCCCGAAATGACGGAAGATCCGGTCCATAACGAACGCAACGCGGGCCATATAGCCGCTGTCTTCCAGGAACGACATCAGGAGGAACAATACCAGCACCAGCGGCAGGAACCCGGCCACAGCCCCGATACCGTCCAGGCAGCTGCTGACCAGTCCCACGGCCCAATCGGAAGCGCCGATGCCCTCCACCAGGCCCACCACAGCGTCCTGCAGGATCCCCCAGACCGTCTCCACAACGCCGGCCAGCCATTGACCGGGGCTGGGAAGTCCGGGAATGAACAGGAAGTTCTCGCTGAAAGTGCAGGCGAACAGGATATACATGATCACCGCGAAGACCGGCAGCGCCAGGATCCGGTTGGTCAGAATCTTGTCCAGTTTGTCAGACGTAGTCTCCTGACTGCCTTTCACGCTCTTCTTCACACATTCTTTTACCAGCTTCGCAATGTACTGATACCGGTAATCGGCGATCTTCGCTTCCGCGTCCCCGCCGGCGTTCTTATTGGCGGCCTGCACCAGCGCGTCTACCGCGGATTTCTTCCCTGCGGGAACCGTTGCAGCGATGATCTCGTCGTTTTCCGCCAGCTTGATCGCTTTCCACCGGTTCTCCGCATCGTTCGCATCGCCCAGCACATCCGCCACCGCATGGATCGTGTCGGTCAGGCTCTTATCAAACACATCCAGCTGGTTCGGCGTCTTTTTCGAATTGGCCACGGAAATGGCCTCTTCCATCAATTTATCCAGTCCCTTGCCGCTCCTGGCCACGATTGGAACCACCGGCACGCCCAGGATCTTCGCCAGCTTTGCGCAGTCGATCCGATCGCCGCGGCTCTCTACCTCGTCCATCATATTCATCGCCACGACCATGGGGATCCCGGTCTCGATCACCTGCAGGGTCAGGTACAGGTTGCGCTCGATGCTGGTGCCGTCCACGATATTGATGACCGCGTCCGGCCGCTCTTTCACGATGCAGTCCCTAGCAATGATCTCCTCCGCGGAGTAGGGCGACAGAGAATATGTACCCGGCAGGTCCAGGATGGTCACATTTTTGTCTTTCTTATAAACGCCGTCCTTTTTCTCGACGGTGACGCCGGGCCAGTTGCCTACATGCTGCCTGGCGCCGGTAATTTCATTGAACAATGTGGTCTTGCCACAGTTTGGGTTGCCCGCAAGGGCGATCGTTAAGCTCATGATTTTTCTCCTCTTTTTCAGATTTTGGGTTAGATATAGCTAACCCTTTCTCTTAAAAAATGGGCCGGCTTTCTGCGCCTTCCCCGTATGATCCGGCTGTTCTGCCGCCGGACAGGCATACCCCTGTATTCCCCAGATACTTTGCTTCCCCAAATCTGAAATGCAACCGTATTTACATCACAGGTTACATATACAGGTTACATCTCCACAACGATCTGCGCGGCTTCGTCTTTTCTGAGGCTCAGCTCATAGCCCCGCACATTGACCTCGATCGGGTCTCCGAGCGGCGCCATCTTGATCACCTTGATCTGCACGCCCGGCGTCACGCCCATGTCCATGATGCGGCGCTTCATCGTGCCGGTGGTACTGATCGAAGTTACTTTTGCATGCTGGCCAGGTTTTAACTCCCTGAGTGTCATTCGGTTCTCCTTTCCGCGGAGGCCGGTCCGCCCTCTCTGCCGGTTCCTCCATCTATTCTCTGAAAATGCTTCAGTCTTCCACTATGATCCGGTTCGCCAGTCCCCGGTTCAGCGCCAGTTTCACGCCCTTTACCATCAGGATCAGACCGCTGGGGTTCTCGCCCATCACACGGACCTTTTCCCCTCTCGTAAAGCCCAGGTCCTGCAGATGACGCTTCATCTCTTCCGGCCCCTTGAACTCGCGGATCGTTCTCGTCTCTCCCGCCATGACCATCGCTAACGGCATATGCTTCATTTCCTTTCTTGTTATTTTATTGAAATTGACCTCTTATTGAAATTGATTATCATTTTCTTAGTTATCATACGCTAACTTTTTAAGATTGTCAAGGGGTTTTTAGGAGTTTTATTGAAAATAATTCTCAATAAGGAAATATTTGTACAGAAAAGGGGCGGGAAGATGGGGCAGCAGGGAAGATATATGGTTGTGGGGCAGCCGGAAAGATATATGGCTATGGGGCGGCAGGGGCGTTGCGCGGCCATGGGGCCCATACAGGCGCTGGCTGGCGCGGTCTTGCATTTTTTTAGTCCTGTGTTATAATCCCTTATACGAATATGCGGCCCGGCCTGGTTTTCGGGTCTGGCTTTGGATAAGGTTTATATGCGTTCGTAAGCCTTTTCTCAATATGCACCCCCGGCCCGGCGCGCAGCTTGCGGCGAAAAAACTGCCGCCGGACAGCCATAAAAAGCCGAATCCCGCCAAATACACAGTTACACAACATATTGCCCGACCATTCTTTTTAAATAAGGAGAACATCATGATTTCCGAAATCGCCCAGACACTGACCTTAAAACCTGTCTCTCCCGCGGCCTGCTTCCCCGTCCAGGAGCTATCCGGCCGTTCCCTGCCGGAACTCTCCCATCATACCGTTCCAAAAACGGCCGGATCCTCTGCGCAGACCGCATCCGCCCTTTCCCAATCGGAAGCCAAAGACAGCTCCGCACAGACGGCGGCCGGATCCTCTGCGCAAAAAACTTCCGTCTCTTCCGCAGATCCATCCGTTTTCTGCGGCTGTCCCCCGGCCTCCGACCGGGACGCCTGGGACGGCCTGCCCGAAGATTTAAAACAAGCCCTCATTCGGGCCGGCGAACAGTACTTAGGCCAACCCTACGCGCCCGTTACCATGAAAGATTTCATGGAATTTTCCCGCACCGGCAACCGGGTCCATTACGAAGATAAGCTGTTTTCCCGCATGACCGCGCTGGACGCGCTGGTACTGGCGGAATGTGCGGAATACCAGGGCCGCTTCCTGGACGACATCATAAACGGCGTGTTTTTGCTCTGCGAGGAAAGCGCCTGGCAGCTCCCGGCCCACAATTCCTACGAGCGAAACGCCTCCCAGGAACCCCTGCCCGACGTGACCCGGCCCGTCCTGGACCTGTTCGCGGCGGAGGCGGGAGCCATCCTGGCTGTGACCGAATACCTGCTGCGGAACGCTTTCGCACAGGTCAGCCCGTTTATTTCCAAGGCGGTCAACCGCCATCTGGAAACACGGATCTTCCGCCCCTATCTGGAACAGCATTTCTGGTGGATGGGCGACGGCGTATCCCCGATGAACAACTGGACCTCCTGGTGTACCCAGAATGTGCTGCTGGCCGCTTTCACCCGGGACAGCGCCCTCGCCGCCGCATCGCCCGACGCGCCGACGGCGCTCCCCGGCATGACGTTTAGCGCGGCGGAATGGCAGGAAAACCGCCAGCGCATGTTCCAAAAAGCCAGCCGGAGCCTGGATTATTTCCTCGAAGCTTACGGGGAGGACGGCTGCTGCGACGAAGGGGCCCAGTATTACCGCCACGCAGCCCTGACGTTCTTTGAGGCCGCGGAAGTGCTGAACGATATCACCGGCGGCGCTTTCTCGGCTATCTACCGGGAGCCGAAGATCTGCAACATGGCCGCCTACATCCGGCATGTGCATGTAGCGGGGCCTTACTACCTGAATTTCGCGGACTGTTCCCCCATCGCCGGACGCTGCGGCGCGCGGGAATACCTGTTCGGAAAAAGGACCGGCGATCCCGAACTGGCCGCATTCGCCGCCCGGGACTACCAAAACTGCGATATGGAAACGCGCCTGAGTCCGGAGGAACACAATCTGTTCTACCGGGTCCAGTCCGTATTTGCCCACCGGGAAATGATGGCATACGCCGCGGACCACCCGCAGGATACCGGCGAGCCCGCGTGCCGTTCCCGGGACATCTTTTACCCCAGCGCCGGGCTATTCATCGCCAGGGACAGCCGTTACTGTCTCGCCGTCAAGGCAGGCGACAATGACGACAGCCACAACCACAACGATACCGGCAGCTTCATTCTCTATAAAGACGGGCAGCCTCTGTTCATCGACCTGGGCGTGGAATCCTACACACAAAAGACCTTTTCTTCCCGCCGCTACGAGATCTGGACCATGCAGTCCGCCTGGCACAATCTCCCGACTTTCGGAGAGATCATGCAGAAAGACGGCCCTCAGTATGCCTCATCGGATGTAACCTATAACCTAGGAAACAGTGCATCCTGCATCTCAATGGATATTGCCAGGGCTTATCCGGATCCCCGGATCCTGTCCTACGTGCGGACGGCGCGGCTGGAAAAAGGAAAGCAGGTCGTGATCCGCGACCGGTTCCGTCTGGCGGAGCCAATGCCTGTGACCCTCTCCCTGATCACCTGCGTCCGGCCCGCGATCCGGCAGGACAGCGGCGGGCTCGCCCTGACGCTCGGAGAATTGGCGGTCTGTCGCGTTGCAGGCGTCTCGCAGGCCGAAGTGGAAGAAGTCCCCATCACTGACCCTCGTCTGGGCATCGCCTGGAAAGGAAGTATTTACCGCACGCTCTTAACGCCGGAGGGCGATTCCTGCGCTCTCACGATCGTCTGAGCCCGGCTTTGCCCTTGCGCGCAGGCGTTCGTCCGAGACCATCCATCCAGGCAATGAAAAATTAAGAATTGCCAGCCTTGCAGCCCCTTTATCGAGATGATATAATGAACATGCCGCCGCAAAAAGAAGAGACCACCGGAGACCTGCGGCAATGGGAACTGCTTATGAAAAGTATATGGCGTTATCCATAAACAGGGGCCTTTTTGCTTAGATCCAGGAAAGGATCGTGTCATGAAAAAAACAACCGGCTACATTGTGGCTTCGATATTCAACTTTATAGCAGGTTTCTGCTTTCTGGTTGCTGCTATTTTTCAGAAACAGGCAGTGCCAAAATATGGATTTTATGTAGCCGCAGTCTGCCTTTTAATTAGTGCGGCAGGTTTCCTGCATACGTACTTGAAAAACAGAAAGAAAGCTTCACGCTTGCCGGAGAGACAATGAGAACCGCAAATCAGATGTTGGAGAAAAAGCATGGCGTCGAGTAAAGAATATTTAGAGTTTATTTTAGGGCAGTTATCCGAATTGGATGAAATTACATATCGGGCTATGATGGGAGAATTTATCATCTATTACCGTGGCAAAATCATAGGCGGTATCTATGATGACAGGCTGCTTGTAAAACCAATAAAAGCAGCGATCAGCTATATGCCAAC
>CANQYH010000203.1 GCA_947628025.1 uncultured Lachnospiraceae bacterium
ATTCGGATCCCAGAAATGAAAATTGCCCTCCAGCTTCTCATACGGTCCGTTCAGGATGTCTCTGGTACGCCAGCGATCGCATACCCCCTCCGACCGGGAAGCGCAGAAATAGACCCACTCCCCCATCACGCGCACATCCGGCGCGTAATCATAGAGAGGCAGTCCGGCCGGCAAAGGATGGCTCTCCCAGCTGGCCAGATCGTCCGACACCCACACCCCGAGCGTCATGGAAGCAAAGATATAATAGCGCCCCTGAAAGCGGATCATGGACGGATCCGCCGCCTCGCGGCAGATCTGCGGTGTCCCGTCCTCACGGGGAACGGCATGAAACTGATAACGGTAGCTGACATTGACGGGATTGCAGATATACTTCATCGCGGTACCTCCTGCTCCTGTTTTCCTATCCTGTCCGGTACGCGCCTCGTCCAGGCTGCCGCCCGAAAAAGCGCGGCGCGCGCCAACTGTCTGCCGCATATCTCAGGGCAAAATGTAGGTTTATAGCGTGCTTCATGCTCTTATTATAACAACATTATCGTAAATGTCAACATATTTTTCAAATTGTGCGTCTTGCGCCGCATTATAATCTAAGGGCTTTCATTGTGGGAGGTTTCCACAACTCCTGCTCCTCATGGACCGCGATATTGTTGTCTTTCGCAAACTTTAAGATCTGGGCTTTCGTCGTCTCCCAGGAACCTTTCTTCCGGTTCTCAAACGCCTGCCGGAGCAGGGGCATACCCTCGGGACCTCCGGTCCTCATCTTGATCAGAATGACCTCCGAGGGGATCTTCCGAAAGAGCGCCCTCTCCTCCGCAGGGCGGACCGTGATGCTGATGATCTGGTCGGCGCGAATGTTCGTCGTCGTAGCCTGCTTGTCCGCCACGCGCAGCACGAATTCCGTCTTGTCAAACAGAATATCCGCTTTTGCCATAATACTGCTTCCTCCTTTCAAAAATGACTGTCTTTGACAGCAATTAAATGTTTTCGTGTTTATTCTAACATAATTTTTTGAAAAGCGGAAGAGCCATTTCCTTTTATATCTCCCATTTCCACTGTTTTTGATACCGGAGGCGCAGCGTATGGCCGGCGCCGAACTCCACAGGCAGCCAAATATAGGAACAATTCAGGAAATTCTCTGTATTATGCCGTTCCGCCATATGGATATAGCGGTCTTCCGTTCCGTGGATCCGGAAAATATAGGTGGTCTGCGAATGAAACGTGGTCCCCGCCTCGTCCCCGACGCAGGGATCGCCCATATCCTCCCACTCGCCCAGAAGCTCCTTTGCCCGGAAGTAGTTCGCCCGGTTAAAGTCCCATGACGTCAGTCCCGACGTAACCATATAGTAATACCCGTCGTGGTAAACCACCGCGGCGGCCTCCCGCCGGCGGGCCGCCGCGATCCTCCGGTATTCATGGGTCATCGTCCGATAGTCGTCCGACAGCCGCACGATATAGAGGCAGCGGTCCTCGCGGTCCGCAAGCTCCTGCCTGTCATAAATAAAATATGCGCTCCCGTCCCGGTCCTGATAGACCGTACAGTCCCTGACCATGCCCCGGCCGTCGACCGGGCGCGTCGTCCCGAGCCATGTATAGCTCCCGTTGACCCGATCGCAGACCGCCGCTCCGGCCTCCCCGGTCCCCGGCGCGAACCCATGGTCCCCCGGATAGCCGACATAATGGCACCAGAGCACATATTGGCCCGTTTTTTCATTGTACACGATCTTCGGCCGCTCGAACCGCATCGGGGCCCGCAGAGGCCCGTCCGTCTCCTCGGAGCAGGCCAGAATCACTCCCTCGTACCGCCAATGGTACAGATCCGCGGACTCGTACATGACCACTCCGACCGTCGTGCTCTGCCCTCCGCGTCCCTGCGCTCCGGCCGGCAGGGGACGCAGAGCCTGCCCATACCAATGGTACCTGCCTTCCGCGTAAATGACGCCGCCGTCGCTGGCATTGATCACATGGCCGTCGGTATCCAGCCATGGTATAAAATCTCCGTACTCTCCATGAACAAACATAGGATTCCCCTCCCCTGTCTTCTTCCTCGGCGCTTTGCCTCCGCCATACCCGCCATATATGAAAAAAGTCCGTAAAAATACGGACTTTTTCGATGGAGCATATGGGATTCGAACCCACGACCTTTTGAATGCCATTCAAACGCGCTCCCAACTGCGCTAATGCCCCACGCCTCTTTGCACAAATGCGCTCCAGATCGGTACGTTAAGAGGATACCACAAAAAAACCGTTTTGTACAGGGGAAAATTCAATTTTTTTATTTTTTTTCGGGCTATTTTTCCTGGCTTGTAGACTTTAGTGCATCAAAGTAGAATTTAATCTTTCAAAGTGGAATTTACTTTTTCAATCGACCTTTTTTCCGGAAACGAACCGGGCTGCCGCAGGATCGCGGGATCCCGCGGCAGCCCCAAAGAAGTCCATCCGGGCGCGTCTTATTTCTCGTACAAAAATTCCTCCGGCAGCGTCACCTTGAAATCCACCGCCAGATCACGGAAATCCTGCGGCGTGATCGTCTGCAGCTTCTCCGGGCGCATGGACATAACGCGCACCAGGATATCCGCGGCTTTCTCTACCGTGTGCATCAGGCCAAAGGTCGTATCGAAATCCTCTCCGGAGCAGAAGACGCCATGATGGGCCCAGATCGCCACATCGTATTTTTTCATCAGCTCGCTGGTCGCCACCGCGATCTCGCGGCCGCCGGGCACCATCCACTTCACGACGCCGACGCCGGCCGGAAATACCACCGGGCACTCGGTCATGGCTTCCCACAGCTCGCGGGTAAACACCCTGTCCTCCAGCGGAAGCACAAACGTCAGCGCGATCGTGTTGGCCGGGTGGGCATGATAGACCACGCGGTATTTGCCATTGGTCGCCAGCTTCTTCACTTCCAGGTTCATCAGGTGGGACGGAAGCTCGCTCGTGGGCCTGCCGCCGTTCACCAATCCCCAGCAGATCCGGAAATTCTCGCCTTTTTCATCCACCTCGATGATGCAGATATTGGCGGCCGGATCCAGGATCACGTTGCGGAAGAATTTGCCGCTGCCCGTCACCAGGAAAAACTCTCCCGCCAGATTCGGCACGCTGGTGCCGATGGGCTGCCACGGCTTATCAAAAGCCAGGTCTTCTTTCACGGACTCCACTTCCTCCGGTTTGATCCGGTAGCTCAAGTTCCCGCCGTTCCTCTCGTGCCAGTTCATCCTGGCGCCGTCGTCGCATACTCTTATAAATCCCTGCACAAACGCAGCATCCAAAACTTTCATGTCTCTCATCCGCCTTTCTTCCGTTTAAAATATCTCGCTGTTTGTAAACCGCATCCGCCCCGCGGCCTGTCCCGCATCCGGCTTTCGGATTCAGGACCTCTTGCTCAGAACTTCTTTCTCATACTCCATCACGACCGGGTACCAGTCTTCTTTCGCCGGTACGCCGTTCTGCTCGCAGTAATAATTCCAGACGTCGCCGAACGGATAGCATTTCAGTTCTTCCATCAGCATCATCAGCTTCGTGAAGTCTCTCTTCTCCTGCAGCTCCGCCAGCTCTTTGTTCGGCTGCAGCAGCGCGTACAGCAGCGCTTTCTCCATGCTCCTCATGCCTACGGTCCAGGCGGAGATGCGGTTGATGCTGGCGTCGAAGAAATCCAGGGCCAGAAGCACGCGGTCCGCTCCGTTCCTCACGATCTCCTTGGCGATCTCTTTCGTCTCGTCGTCAAACAGCACCACATGGTCGCTGTCCCAGCGGACGCCGCGGGTCACATGGAGCGCCACCTTGTCAAAGAACAGCAGCATCGAGGAGATCTTGTCGGAAACTACCTCGGTCGGATGATAGTGGCCGTTGTCCAGCAGGCAGAGGATATCGTTCTTCGCCGCGTAATTCATATAGAATTCATGGGAACCGACGGTCATGCTCTCCATGCCGATGCCGAACACCTTGGATTCGACCGCCACATTGACCTTGCTCCTGTCATAGCCGCTGGCCAGGATCTGATCCAGGGAATCTTTCAGCCGCGCGCGGGAAGCGGTGCGGTCGCCGGGGATGTCCTTGAAGCCGTCCGGAATCCAGATGTTCATCGTCGCCGGCGTGCCCAATTCATCCGCAAAATACTCGGAGATCTTCAGGCAGGCAATGCAGTGGTCGATCCAGAACCGGCGGATCTCCGGGATCTCGCTGGAAAGCGTGCCAAACTCCGCTTTCGCGTGGGAGAAGCAGGTCGGATTGAAATCCAGACCCAGTCCTCTTTCTTTCGCAAACTCCACCCATTTGGCGAAATGCTTCGGCTCGATCTTGTCGCGGTCCACCCACTCGCCGTCCTCAAAGATCGCGTAGCTGGCGTGGAGATTGATGCGGTGCTTGCCGGGAACCAGGCTCAGCGCCTTGTCAATGTCCGCCATCAGCTCCTCGGGGGTACGGGCCTTGCCGGGATAATTGCCGGTGGTCTGGATGCCGCCGGAAAGCGAACCCGCGCCGTCGAAACCGATCACATCGTCGCCCTGCCAGCAGTGCATGGAGATCGGGATCTTCTTCAGCGCCTCCAGCGCCTGATCGGTATCGACACCCATCGCCCGGTAGGCCTCTTTCGCTATCTCATATCTTTCTTTTATCGTTGCCATGATAACCATCCTCCTCTTTCATTCTATCAGACTTCGTATCTTCCTCTCCGTCCCGTCCGCAGACAGGACTGTGTATCTCCGCTACCTGCCTCAATCCAGATGGAACACCGGCGACAGGTCCACGCTCACCGGGCTGTTGTCCGGGTTGGTCTCCATGATATCGGCCATAAAATCCCACCATTTGCGGTTGATCGGCGTATCGGCGGACTGGGCCCACAGCTCCTCGTCTTCCACCTCGATATAACCGTAAAGCACATTGGTGTCCCGGTCCAGATAAATGGAATAATTATGGCCGCCGTACTGATGGATCATCTCCTGCATCTCCGGCCAAAGTTCATTGTGCCTCTTCTCATACTCGGCCGCCATGCCGGGATAGAGAAACATCTTGAATCCTTTCCTGATCATGAGAAATCCTCCTCCGTTCTTTTCTATTGATATAAATAATACCGTAAAGCCCCGCTCTTTTCCGACTGCACGGGCCGCCGCCCCTGATCTGCTTGAATTCAGAACCAAAGAAGACATGCGCTCGTTTCCGACTGCTCAGGCCGCCGCTCCATACACCGCTGGCCGCTCCTGCCTCAGGCCGTATACTCTTTCACGCCGAACGACCGAAACACCGCTTCCCTGGCCGCCGTCAAGCCGTCGAACTCGCCCGCCCGGATCATCTGCACCGCCAGATTGCCGATGGCCGTGGCCTCGGTGGGGCCCGCGCAGACCGGCCGCTTCGTATAACGGGCCGTCAGGCGGTTCAGATAGTCCGCATTGGCCCCGCCGCCGACGATATGTACCCGGTTATAATGCTTTCCGGTCACCTGCTCCAACTCGTCCACCGTCTCCTCGTAGCATTTTGCAAGGCTGTTGTAGATCACGGCCGCGATCTGCCCGGGCGTTTCCGGAACCTCCTGACCGGTCGCCCGGCAGAAATCCTGCACCGCCCCGATCATGCTCTCCGGAGCCAGGAAACAGTCGTCATTGCAGGATACCAGCGACGGAATGTTCTCACGGGAAGCCATATCGCAGAGCTGGGCGAACGAATAGTCCTCCCCGGCCTCCGCCAGTTCTTTCTTCACCGACTGGATCATCCACAGCCCCATGATATTCTTCAGATAGCGGAACCGGTAGTTGTAACCGCCCTCATTGGTGAAGTTCCGCTTCATGCTGTCCAGGGAGCAGTCGGCCTCCAGGCGCTCCGTCCCCATCAGGGACCAGGTACCGGAGCTGATGTAAAGCACATCCTCCTCGTTGGACGGCACCGCCACCACCGCCGAACCAGTGTCATGGGTAGCGGGAAGCACCACTTGGCAGTCGAACCCTACCTCGACCTGCA
>CANQYH010000204.1 GCA_947628025.1 uncultured Lachnospiraceae bacterium
ATTGCGCAGCACCAGATCCAGTTCATATTTGCCGTCCTTTTTCCGGGCAATCGGCGTGATCGTGTTGTGCGGCTCCCCGTCCGTCTCCGCGTAAATGAACGCCGCTTCGTCGGTATACCCTCTCCAGGCCGCCAATACCTCCGTCGCCAGATCCACCAGACGGTCCGGATCTTCGCAGCGCAGCCGCAGCACCGACATGGGCCAGTAGACGATCCCCGCCTCCACATCCTCGTATCCGGCTTTCACGAACCGCTTTTCCACCGGCGCTTTCGCCATGGCAAAGGTATAATGCCCGCCCTGGAAATGGTCGTGGCTCAGGATCGAACCGCCGACGATCGGCAGATCCGCGTTGGAGCCCAGGAAATAATGGGGGAACAGCTTCACAAAATCGAACAGCTTCACAAACGCGGCCCGCTCGATCTTCATGGGCACATGCCGTCCGTTAAATACGATGCAGTGCTCATTGTAATAAACGTAAGGCGAATACTGGAACCCCCACCGGCAGCCGTCGATCGTGAGCGGGATGATCCGGTGATTGTCGCGCGCCGGATGGTTCACGCGTCCGGCGTAGCCCACATTCTCCATGCAGAGCAGGCATTTGGGGTAACCGCTCTGCTTCGCCAGCTTGGCGGCTGCAATGGCTTTAGGATCTTTCTCCGGCTTCGACAGATTCACGGTGATATCCAGGTCGCCGTATTTCGTCTTCGTGACCCATTTCATATCTTTTTTCACACGATAGCGCCGGATATAATCCGAATCCTGGCTCAGCTTGTAAAAATATTTCGTGGCTTTCTCCGGCGATTCCCCATACAGCCCCCAGAATGTATCCGTCACCTCATGAGGCATCGGCATCAGGCAGTTCATCAGTTTCGTGTCGAACAGATCCCGGTAGGTCACTGTATTTTCTTTCAATACGCCGGTCTCCGCCGCATAATCCAGAAGCTCCGCCAGCGTCGCCTCCAGTCCCGCGTAATAGGGCCGGCTGCCGTCCGCGGGCGTGCTTTCCGCTTCTGTGCTGCCGGTTCCTGTCCCGCTACTGCCGCAGTCCGCCGCCGGTTCCTCGTACTCATCCATCTGCATCACCTGCAGGATCCGGTTCGCCGCATAGATCCGGTCCTCCTCCCGGATCAGCCCCGCGTCCAGTCCGTACTGCACCAATTTTGCAATCGCGTCATATACCATAGCATGTTCCTCCTGTTCTGTCATTCGCCGCCTGATTTCTCCCGGCGTTCTTCTGTCCTGTCATTTCCGCCTGGCTTCTCCGAACGTTCTCCTGTCCTGTTCCCGCGGTTCCGCAAGCTTATGGGGGGTCCTGCCCCGGGGCAGCCGCGCCGCCGGTCACCGCCTGCGTACCGTGCCGGGAGCCGTCCGGACCGTTTCCCGTTTGCTTCCCTTGCTGCTGTTTTTTCCCTTTTTCAGCAGCACCGGTCATCACCGCGTCCTGCGCCGGGAGCCGTCCGGGCCGTTTCCCGTTCGCTTTCCTTGCTGCTGGTTTCACATTCCCGCCGCCCGGGTCCGCCGCCGGGACCGGAAACCGCTTTTTCGATCCGCGCCGTCACCAGCCCGCCCAGAAGCCCGATCACCGCTCCCGCCACGCATCCGGCAACCATCAGAAACGGCAGATAATAAAACACGCCTGCGGTCCGTGTCACCCAGGCCGCCACGACCAGCTGCCCGACATTATGCCCCACGCCGCCGAGGATACTAACGCCGGTCTGATCGAACCAGCCCTGTTTTTTCGCCGGCAGCATCAAAAGCAGGCTGACCGCGCCGCCCGCCAGGCCATACAGCATACTGAACGTATTGCCGAACGTAAGACCCACCAGCACGATACGGATCAGCGATACCGCCGCAGCCCCGGCCGCTCCCACGGTGTAGAGCCCCACAACGGTCACCAGATTCGCCAGGCCCAGCTTCACACCGGGGATCGGCAGCGGCAGCGGGATCATGGCCTCCACGTAACTGAGAATAAACGCCAGACCCACCAGCATCCCATAAAGCGCCGTTTTCGCCGCAATCCCCCGCGCTCCCATCCTGTTCCTCCTAACCAGCCGTTCTTTCCCATTTATCTTACCACAGACACCGCCATCATGCAAGAATCCGCCGCGCATTTTGCTTCGCTCCGTTTCGTACCGGCTTTGATCGCAGAATCGGTTATCCTTTTTTTCGGGCTGCTGTTTTCAGTTTTCCGCTAAGGCCGACTTTCCTAATCGCCGCCTCCATTCCTCCGCAAAAGCCGCTTTCCCTGACTGTCGCTTCCAGTTCTCCGCTAAGCCTGCTTTCCCTGGCCGCCTTTTCCAGTTCTCCGCTAAGGCCGCTTTCCCCTGCTGCCGCGAGACAGCAGCGCAGCGCTCCTGGACCGCCTCCCGAAAAAGGACTTTCCCTCACCCCTTTTTTATGCTAAAATAATAACCTGTCAAACCGGTTCCATTTCAACCAAAAACTTTAAAAGGAGGCCTCGAACAATGCCCTCAAAACGCAGCCTATCCCTGATCGCCGCCATCCTCGTGCTTGCCGCTGCTTTCTGCGGAGCCGGACTGCTGCTGCACCGCGGCACAGCCGTCTGCGTGTCCGTAAGCGTAGACGGACAGGAGATCGCGCGCTTTGACCTGGATCAGGACACAGAATACCTGATCCCCGGATACGCAGGCGGAACCAATCGCCTGATCATCCGGGACGGCCAGGCCTGGGTTGAGGAAGCCTCCTGCCCCGATAAGCTCTGCGTCCATCAGGGCAGGATCCGCCGCACCGGCGAAATGATCATCTGCCTGCCCAACCGTATGACCGCGGAGATCATAGGAGAAGAATCAAGTGGGAAGAAATCTTTCTAATAGAGTAATTTCAGACCTCTCACCGATCCTCTTCACTTTACTTCACTTCTTATTGCAGGCTTATCCGTCATGCCGGGCAAACAAAAGGCCCACGCACGGGGATTTCCCCGCCGCAGGCCTTTGTCTCTCTTATTCAAATACGACGCAGCCGACGATCTTCTTCTGCAGATCCACGATCTTCTCCGCTTCCAGCTTCACGCCGCTGTATGTCGAGCAGCCGCACTGTTCTACCAGCACCACGCCGTCGCACTCCGGCAGCTTCCGCAGCAGTTCCGAATCCTGGAGCATATTGCCCTCGGCAACAATCTCCATGCCTTTCAGCGCTTCGCCCAGCTCTCCGGCCACTTTCGCAATCGCTTCTTTCGGAGCGGTCCCGACGATCAGCAGCTTTTTCGCCTCGGAAGCATAATTAAGGATATTGGCCGAGATCAGGCTGTATTCCAGAGCCTCCGCTCCTGCCACGGCCCTGCCCTCCAGGCGGTTAAACCACCGGTCCAGCACAAATTTCTTCTTTTTGGCCGGGATCGGAAGCGCCCCCAGGACCCGCATGCCGCAGTTGCTCTTCAGCTGCTTCGCGGAGTAAAGCTTGTCGCTCATCAAAAATACGACGCAGACGAAAAATACGACCATAAACGCGCCCAGGACGCCGCCCAGCACCGCGTACTTCGCGCCGTCCTTATAGACAGACGTAAGAGACGTCGTCGGGGCGGAGGGCTCTGACAAATTGTTTACCTCTTCCTGCTTCGCGTTGTAACTATCCGTCAGATTGCGCAGGCGGTTCTGCTGGTCCTCCTGCGTATCGATCAGGCTCAGATCCACGAGGGAACCGATGCTGCTGCTGATCTCGCTGATCTCATGCTTGCCGATACTGTTGGAGATCTGCTCCTGGAACTTATAAACGCCGGCTACCAGCAAGTCCATGACCTTTTTCGCGTTCTCCTCGTCCGTGTACCTGACCTGGAGCGTGATCATGTTGTTGCCGACAGAGATCGTAACCACCTCGTTCAGGTATCTGCGTTCCACACCCATGGCCTCGGCGACCGTATTCATAAATTCCGTACCGGTCAGAGCCAGATTGTACGACTGCAGGACCGTATCCGTATAGTTGATGTTCTGATAGGACATCTCCGGCAGGATCTGATATCCGGTCTTGACAAACAGCGCTGTTTTCGCCTCCCAGATATCATAGGGGCTCATGTGCATCCGGATCGAATAATCCACATAATGCTGCTGCTCGTCCAGATCCTGCTTCAGGTTATTCAGCTCTCTCTCTTTTGTTTCTTTATTCTTCGCGAAATCTTCCAGGCTTTTCTGATACGCCTTGTCCGCGTCCGCCAGCTTCTGGGGATCCATCACGGAACGGTACGCCGTCACCGCCTTATAGCCTCCCAAAAGTACCGCCAGCAAAACGGCGACTCCGATAATCACGCGCCACTTGTAAAGAACCGCAAACATCAGATCTTTCAGATCGATCTCCTGCTCGTATGTATTGCTTGTATTCATGCCTGTCTCCTCTCTTATCCTCTTGTAAAGAATCATCGGCTTTCATTGTAGCATAGGGAAACGCATAAAGCAAGCGTTCTCTTAAAATGTTCCTGGAAGTTTCGGCATTTTATGGCGTTCGATCTCCATCAGCCAGGCGTCCGCGGCTTCCCTGTCCGCCCAGAATCGTCCCTCTTTTCCATCTTCTTACACGGCGGACGCGCATAAAACTCCGATCGGCATCTCCATCGCCATATCCTGTCCAAAGAGCCGGATCCCGACGTCTACGGTATTTTTCTTCACTTTCCAGATAACGCCGGTCATCCCTTCCAGTTCGCCGGACGTGACCGTCACCCGGTCCCCGACCGCAAAACCTGGATCCTTTTCCGGCTGTTCCGCCTGATAAACGCCGGGCATGACCGACGGAGCCTCCACCTTGCCGTACTGCAGCTCCTGCCGCACATCCTCCCGCAAAAGGATCCCCAGCGCCGCCAGCTTCGTTTCGCCCAGAAGCTGTACGCCGATCAGCGCGTAACGCTTCTTATATTGATAACGGACCACCTGCCCCAGATATTTTTTCAGCGGCCCGGAAACGCGGAAAACATGGCCCCGCGAATCCTTTTCCACATAGGACAGACGAACGATATGCGCGTCTCCCAGCAGGTCCCGCAGAAAATCCTCTTCTCCCCGTTCCAGGGGCAGGAACGTAAACATGCCGTCGGACACCAGCTTCGTCATGGCCGGAACCCCTTTCAGGCAGCGGTAGACCTCTTCCGGATCCTCCGTCTCGATAAAAACATAGCCGGGAAACAGTCTCTCCACATGGACCAGGCTTTGCTGCTGCTTGCGCCAGATCCTCTCATAATACGCTACAAAGCAGCCGGCGTACGTGTTTTGGGGTAATATCTTCTTTACCATGCGGACCACTTCTTCCTCACGGCCAGTCAGCGTCTGGATCACATACCACATATAGAGCCTCCTTCATTGCACGCAGACATCCCCCGCTCTGCAATGGACAAAGGCCCCTCCCAGATACGAAAACATGCGCTGCACCCGTATGACGCCCTCGCGGACCGCGCAGCCATCAGACTCTCGCCGTCCCTTGGGTTTTGACGCCCCCATTATAGCATCCATGTTCCGACAATGCAATGTAAGCTCTTTCCAGAAAATCTTAATTTTTTCTGTACGCC
The DNA here is from genome assembly GCA_947628025.1 of uncultured Lachnospiraceae bacterium. GTDB lineage: Bacteria > Bacillota > Clostridia > Lachnospirales > Lachnospiraceae > UBA3402. Next base: position 5,504 of record CANQYH010000204.1, read on the forward strand.
TCTTCCGCACGCCGCGGCAGAAAGCGATCCAAACGAAAAAAGCCGCCGGGGAGAGCTGCTTTTTTTCTCCCCAACGGCTTTTAACCTCATGAAACCCAAACCGGATCTTCCATATCCGCGTAAATCGACGCTTCCCCTCAGAAATGTTCCGGCGCGTACCGTACGCTTAAAGTTTATTCCCGCAATAGATGCAGAACGCGGTTCCCTCCTTGACCGGCTTGCCGCACTGCGGGCAGAAAGCCGGTCCCACGGGCTTTTTCTGCGCCGCATCCGCTTTGCCCGCCGTCTTTTTCTCCGCGGCTTTCTTAAACGACACGATCCCCGCCGGTTTCGACTTTTGCTGAACGGCCGGCGTACCCTCGGCCCCCGCTTCCGCTGAGACGGACGGCGGTTCCGCAACTTTCTCTTTCACGCGCTCCGGGACGGCAGGCGGGTTC
>CANQYH010000205.1 GCA_947628025.1 uncultured Lachnospiraceae bacterium
CCACAGGAGGAGGCCCCGGAGCCGTCCCCGGAGCCGTCCCCGGAGCAGCAGGAGCGGATCGCCTCCGCCGTTGATGAGCTCCAGGACCAGGCGGAGGACCTGGGCAGGAACGCGGAGAGCCGTGTGCTGTTAGAGAGCCTGAAGCCGCGAAAGAGCGCGTCCGGAGAAGACGCGGAGATACGGGAAAGAAGGAAAACGCAGGAGAGCGGGGAACGGGCGAATGGCTTTGACGGGGAGGATCTGCGGGAGATCGCAGCCATGGAGCATGTGATCCGCGTCGCCCGGATCTCGGAGATGTACGGCGCGTCCCCGCAGATCCTCCCGGTCGCGGGGAAAGAGGGTTCGGAGCCGCTGTTTGATATCTGCGGGTACGATGAGCCGGAAAAGGACGGGCCGTTCGCGGATCGCGTGTACCGGATCGTGGACGGGAGACTGCCGGAGAATGGGACGGAGATCGCGATCAACCGGTATCTGGCGGAGGCAAACGGGCTGCAAACGGGCGATCGGGTGTCCTTTCAGTCTGAGGGGCAGGAGCCTATGGAAACGGTCGTCTGCGGGCTCTTTTTGTCCGGCTCGGAACAGGACCAGACGGAAAATGTGGCGGCCGTGAACCGGACGGAAAATCAGATCTTTGCCGCGCCGGAGTTGGTCAGCGCCCTTTCCGGTACCGATGCCTGCGCCCGGGCGGCGGTCTATGTCGGCGACCCGGAATCTCTGGAGGCGGTGAGAGCGGCGCTTGCGGAGCATTTCGGGGACAGGGCGGCCGTAAGCGTCATGGACAATACCTATCAGAAGCTCCGTCAGACCATCGGGCAGACGGACCGGGTCATGCTGCTGGTCCTTTGGCTGACGGTTCTGATGGGCGGCACGGCGGCGGGACTTTTGCTGGCGATGCAGACCCGGGGCAGGAAGCGGGAGATCGCCGTATTGTTCAGCCTTGGCGAGCCGAAGCGGGAGATATGCCTGCAGATGCTTACGGAGGAGCTGTGCCTGTACGGACTGGGATTCGCGGGAGCCTGGGCGGGATTGTCGCTGGTTCTGCCGGCGATCGGAGAACGATTGGACTACCTGCGGGAAAACGCGGCGGCGCTTTCCCTGTCCTGGAGGGAGGGGGCCCTGTTCTTCGGCGCGGGGCTTGGCGGAACCGCCGTATTGACGGTGCTCTCCGTCTGGCCCTATATGAGAAAACAGGTCAGGGAGATCCTGACGGAAATGGAGGAATAACATGAATCTGTTCGGTTTAAGTATCCGCTGCCTGGCGCGGAAAAGGGTGCGGACGCTGCTGCTGTTCGCCATCGTGTTTTCAGCTTCGGTCTTTATTTACGCGGGATGGGCCTGCCGTACGGCCAGCGTCCGGACGCAGTCGGAGGGGAAACGCGCGGTCGGCGCATCGTTTCGCCTGGAGCAGAACGAGGCCAACCGGCATGTGCGTTCGTCGGAGGCCCTGAAAAAGATCGGGAAAAGTACCAACGGCAGCGCGGACGGCACCCATGTGGAGCAGCTGGAGTCCGGGGCCTGGATGGTGTGGCACGATCATTCCTTTGAAACGCTCCTGATGGACGATATCCTGACGCTGGCCGGTCAGCAGGGGATCGCGGAATACGATATTACGACGGCCAACATCGTCGTGGAGCTGACGAACGCCGCGCGGGTGGAGGATCCGGATATGGAGCATGACAGGGAGGGCAACTGGGTCTCGCTGCGGGGCGACCGGGAGCTGCGTCTCAACATGAACGTCCAGAACGGCAACATCGAAGTGAGGGAGGGACGTATGATCGTGTCCGGCGATGAGAACGTATGCGTCGTTTCCCGGGAGCTGGCGGAACTGAACGGGCTGAAGCCGGGAGATCGTCTGGAATTTGGCGAACGGAATCCGTCGGAAACGTCCGCCGCACAGCAGGCTGAGATCGTGGGGATCTACGATACAGTGCAGAAAATGACGCCGGTCATGTACGGGGACGCCTACCGGAGCGAGAACATTATTTTCACGGATTTGCGTTTCCCGGAAAAGGCGGAGGGACGCGAGGGCGATCCCCTGTACGAATACGCGGTCTTCTGGGTGGAGGATGCGGACGAGTATGACGCGGTGAAAGAGCGGATGAAAGCGGCGGATATCGCCTGGGAGCGCTACGATTTTCTGGACAATACGGGCATGAGCGACACGGTAGCTTCCAATTTCGGGGATATGGAAAAGCTCAGCACGATACTTCTGGTCCTGGTCATCGGGGCCGGGGCGGCGGTTCTGTTTCTGGTATTTCTGTTCTGGCTGGGCAGCCGGACCCACGAGATCGGTGTGTTTCTGGCGCTTGGCCGCAGCAAGGGAGCAGTCGTCCTGCAGATGCTTTTGGAGGGGATGCTGATCGGTGCCGCCGCCTTTGGGCTGGCTACGGCCTGCGCGCCTGCGGTCTCCCAGAGCGTCGCGGATTATCTGGTGGGATATGAGCTGGAGCAGGAAGTGTCGGAAAACGCGGCCGAGGGCCTGATGCTGTATCTGGATGAGGGAACGGAGGTCCTGGGGGTCGAGGCGGCGGTGACGGCGGAAGTGATCCTGGGGTCGGCCTGCTGCGTATTGGGAATGATCGCGGCGGCCGTGCTTTTGTCCTGCGCGCCGCTGGCGCCGAAAAAGCCGCGGGAAATCTTGAGCCGGATGAGCTGATTTTGCAACTATTAACTCGCAGTCATGATTGACTGCACTAATTATATTAGGAGGCGGCGCTATGTTGGAGCTGGAAAATATTGAATATTATTATCCGTCGCAAAAAGACAAGATGATCCTGGACGGCGTTTCGTACTGCTTTGAAGAGGGGCGGATGTACGCGGTCCTGGGGGCCAGCGGCTGCGGAAAAACGACGCTTTTGTCGCTGATGGCCGGTTTGGACGTCCCGGTCGCGGGCAGGATCCTGATCGATGGAAAAGAACTGCGGAAGAACGCGCTGAACCTGCACAGAAAAAACGACGTTTCGCTGATCTTTCAGAATTATAATCTGATCGATTACCTGAAGCCGGTCGAAAATGTGAAGCTGGGAGGGAAAGCGGACGCGGCCAGGCTTCTGGCGCAGATGGGCATCGACGCGGCGCAGCGGCAAAGGAACGTGCTGCAGCTGTCGGGCGGTCAGCAGCAGAGAGTCGCCATCGCGCGGGCGCTGGCCGGCCGGGCACCGGTCCTTTTGGCGGACGAACCGACGGGGAATCTGGACGAAGATACCGCGAACGAGATCATCGCCATTTTCCGGAAGCTGGCGCATGAACAGGGAAAGTGCGTGATCGTCGTGACCCACAGCCGGGAGCTGGCCCAGCAGGCGGACGTGATTCTGCAGCTGAGAAAAGGAAAGCTCTCGGAGGAAGCATGTGAGTCTGCAGGGACAGAGGACGAAACCGGGGAAAGAAAACGTGGAAAAACCACCGGGCAAGAGCCGGACGGGAAGTAAATCAAAGACAAAAAGGCGCGGCGGGAGCGGATAAAGCCCCGAAAGAACCTGCGCCGCGCCGCCCATGCGAATCCGAATACCCGGCAAAACTACCCGCTGGACGTTCATCCAGTTTATGATTATTTTGCTTTGGCCGCCCTGCCTTTCTGCGGTGCCGTCTTTTCTTCTTTCTCCGCGGATTCCGGGTGGAACGCACGGTTGTAAGTGGCGATCATCTCTCCGCGCCCGTGGCGTTTCAGACCGGCGTGGGTCAGACGCCGCACGATGTCGTAGATCACGGCGAACAGCGGCACGCCCACGATCATGCCCACGATGCCCCAGAGGCCGCCGAAGAGCAGGATGGAGAACAGGACCCAGAAGCTGGAAAGGCCCGTGGAGTTGCCCAGGATCTTCGGACCGATCACATTTCCGTCCAGCTGCTGCAGGACGATCACGAAAATGACGAAGTAGAGGCAGTGCAGGGGATTCTCCAGCAAAAGCAGCAGCGCGCAGGGGATCGCTCCGATAAAGGGACCGAAAAACGGGATGATATTTGTCACACCGACGATCACGCTGACCAGCGCGGCGGAGCGGATGCCCATCAGGGTGGTCCCGGCAAAGCAGAGCACGCCGATGATCGCCGAGTCTAAGAGCTTTCCCATCAGGAACCCATTGAACATCCGGTCGGCGTAATGGGCCTCCTCCTCGATGATGTCCGCCCAGTTTCCGGGGAAGACGCCGTTTAGCAAAAGCTTTCCCTGGGCGGCGAACTGTTTCCGGCTGGCCAGGAAATAGATGGAGATCAGGACGCCCAGAAACAGGTTCTTCACGGTGCTGACAAAGACCGCCAGCTGGGACCCCAGCTCGCCGACCATGGTCTTGATCGTCGGAAGCAGGCCCGTTTTGAGCCATTCGGTGATCGACGCCGTGGTCCTGCCGGAAAAATCATCCCAGTAGGTCTGCAGCTCCGGCTGGCTCTCCAGCAGATCGTGGAGCCAGACATTGGCGGCCGCTAATTGTCCGGGAATGGAATTGGCGATGCTGACGATGCTGTTTAGGACCTGCGGGAATACCAGCATGACTAAAACGCCGATCAGCACCAGGGCCAGCAGCAGGGACAGCACGATCGCGGCGCCCTCTACAAGCCCGTTCTTGCCGTCTTTGGGCAGATGGAACAGGCGGGTCAGTATCCGCTCGATCCGGTTGCAGACCGGCGCGAGGATATAGGCGATGACCGCTCCGTAAAGGAACGGGGTCAGGATGACGGTTACGACTCGCACTCCTGCCAGCAGTTCCCGGAGCCGGAACAGCGCAAAAAAGAACAGCAGGCTGATCACGACGACGGCCACGCCTGTGATGCCCAGCTTGATATATCGTTTGTTTTCCGGATCTTTCATAACGATTAGCCTCCTTATTCTGCAAAAGACTCTCTTTGTCCGCGTCGGGGAGCAAAGAGATTGTAAGATCACAATTTTATGTATCTTTTGTCATTATAACCAAATTTTCCTGCAAATGCAAGATTTTGGCAGAAAATGATGCCGGAAGAAAAAGAACGGAACGGGGCTTGCTTTTCGTTTACGCGGCGGGTATACTTACGGATATAAACGGAACATATGAACGGCGCGTTGCCAAGGAGGAGGGAAAAGAATGATCGTACCCAGACACTATGAGGATCTGAACGTCCTGCATGAGAATACCATGCCGAATCGGGCGTATTATATTCCCGCGTCGAAGCGGGAGCCGGACCTTGTGATGGAGCGGGAGAGTTCCGACCGGTTCCAGCTGCTGAGCGGTATATGGAAATTCCGGTATTTTTCCAGTATTTATGACCTGACGGAGGAATTTTATCGGCCGGATCACGACACGGCGGGATTTGATGAGATCCCCGTGCCGTCCTGCTGGCAGAACCACGGATACGACTGCCATCAATATACGAATACCCGCTACCCGTTCCCGATGGACCCGCCTTTCGTGCCCCAGGACGATCCCTGCGGCGCGTATGTGCGCCATTTTTCCTATGAGAAATGCGGCGCGGCTCCCAGGGCCTTTTTGAATTTTGAGGGCGTGGATTCCTGCTTTTATGTGTGGCTCAACGGCGCGTATGTGGGCTACAGCCAGGTCTCCCACTCCACCAGCGAATTTGATGTGACGGAGTTCATAAAAGAGGGGGACAATGTCCTGGCCGTGCTGGTGCTGAAATGGTGCGATGGCAGTTATCTGGAGGACCAGGATAAATTCCGCATGAGCGGCATCTTCCGCGACGTCTATCTGCTGAAACGGCCGGAGGAGGGGATCTTCGATTATTTCGTGACAACGCCGTTAGACGGGGACAGGGCCCGGGTCTGCGTGAGTTTTTCGTTCTTCCATGAGATCCTGCCGGTCAGGGCTGCGCTTTACGGCGCAGACGGGAATGTGATTGCTGAGAGCGTCAGCGAGGCCGTGGAAAACGCGGAGGCGCATCCGGTCTGTATGAATACCGAATCCGCCCAGGCGGAGCTGGTCCTGGATGTGGAAGAGCCGGT